>CAJMMH010000315.1 GCA_905214365.1 uncultured bacterium | reverse complement strand
AGAACGTATGTATTACGATAAAAAGTACGCAGACGGTAGATCAGGATAAGGCCGGCCTCTTCCATGACCTCTCTGGCTACTGTTTCCTCTGCGGTCTCTCCGATCTCGGTATACCCGGCAATCAGGGCATACCTCGTATAGCTGCGCCCTGCGTACTTGGTCAAAAGCACCTTATCCCCGTTTGTCACCGCAACAATCACTGCCGGGGAAATGCGCGGATAGATCATGTTTCCGCAGGACGGGCAGCGAACCATCCGCTCCTTTGTACTTTTTTCCATCGGCTTTCCGCAGCAGCCGCAGAATCGGTTTCTCATATACCAGTTCCGGATATGGACCGCGGTAATCCCGGCAAACGACTCATAACGCGGCTGCAGCGTACGGAACTCGGCAGGCTTCGCCCAGATATATCCCTGCGCTTCCAGTATCCCCGCTTCCTCGCCGGTTAAATCCTCCAGATGCAGAAAATACCGGATTCCATCAACGGAAAACGCGTATACCACATCATCAATCTGCGGCAGAACCGGCGGATAGATGACGCCATTCGTTTCCTTTCTCATCGCAATCATCCCGTCTTTCACATAAAAGCACATGCTGTTTTTTTCCGGCTTCAGCGGAGAAAAATGGTTGTTCAGCCGATGCGGCCAGATATCCTGTATCATTTGTTTTTCTTCCTTCCTTTTCACACCCGCAGTGTCCTGAATCATTCTGCTTTTTTGCCGCGCCCGCCGGATACCTGTTCTGGCTGCGCGCTTTTGCTATTTTTCCTTCACTGCCTGCAGGCCGGGAGTTGCACTCAGGATCGTCTTATTATAATCATCCACCTGTGCCGCACTGACCGTAAACTGCGTTCCATCCGGAACGTTCTCTACGATCAGCTCATTTTCTGTCCAGGTGGACGGCTCATACTCTTTTCCGTTGATCAGTACCGCCGAAAACGCGTTAAAATTTCTTCCATGGACGGTCATCGTTTCCCGATCCGGTTCATAGCACACCCAGCTTACAAGCGGTCGGTGCGTTCCCATCTGCAGCGATGTCGGCTGCCACGGACAATTTCCGTCGTAGACCTCCTGCTCCCCATATAACATATCATAGCTGATTGTTTTCATCTTGTCCAGATATTCCGCTTCATCCGCGCTGCTTTGGATATCTGCATTCTGCGGACTGCCATTCAGCCACTTCTGATGATACCGGAACAGAATGCCGTCTGAAATCCCGATCTGATTCATCACAAGCGCGCCAAGCTGATACGCCTCCACATCCCTTTCCTGGCGCGCCAGGCCAAAATTATCCCAGATTACATAATCGGTCTGAAAGATGGTTCCCTCTGTCAGATCTTCCTCCCGGATGCCAAGGGACGGCAGATGATCCCCATACAAAACAAGCACGCACGGCTCATCCCATGCGGTCAGCTCTCCCACTAACGCCTGCAGAAAACGGTCCATCTGGCTGATCTGGCTGACATAATAGGTAAACTGATTGGTTAATGTTTCTGAATACTCTCCCTCTTCGTCCGATGCCTGTACTCGGATTTCTGACTCTTCATCCACCGCTTTCTCCGGATAAGCCCCGTGTCCCTGCACAGAAATCGCATAAATATAGTCCGGCTCTTCCGTGCTTTTCAGCGCATCCATAATGCCTGATGTCAGAACCGCGTCCTTTGCCCAGCCGGTCGGCGTATACTCCAAGCCGCTCATATACTCAATACTGATAAACCGGTCGTACCCAAGCTGTGAAAATACATGCTGCCTGTCATAAAATCCGGCAGAATTGTTGTGAATCGCCTGCGAGACATATCCCATCCTATGAAATAGATACGCCAGGCTCTCGCAGGTACGATCCCGCAGCACAGTCTGGTACGGATACTCTCCCGGTCCGAAAAAATCCAGATTCATGCCTGTCATAATTTCAAATTCAGTATTGGCAGTTCCTGCTCCCACACAGGGAACGCTCAGCTTTCCGGTGGAATACGCCTGTTCCAGTCCATGCAGAAACGGCAGCGGATCTTCGGACAGACGTAAATTTTTCAGCTTTGTTACATCATAAAAAGATTCCAGCTGCAGAAAAATAACATTGGGTGTCTGCTTTGTCTTCTCTGTCTCCGAGCCGCGCTCCGGTTCTGTCTCTTCCTCCAGAATCCCATCCACCTCTTTTTTGCAGTAATCATCCGGCCGGTCAATGCCCGTATGTATCATCGAGCTGACCAGACAATAGACAATTCCATAATCCTGATAGGCCTTCCCGATATTGCTGAAACGCGCCGGAACCAGCTCTGTTTTTACAATTCCGGCAAATGCCGCAGCTGCGGCCGCGATACTGACCGCAGCTTTCAGCAGATTTTTTCCGCGCGGAAACACGCCCTGCCACACCGGCGCCTTCCTCCACAGATAGACTAGAAATACCACGATCCCTGCCAGAAGCAAAACAGCCGGTATTACCGCAAACCATGAAATATAATGTTTCAGCACACGCATCGCCGAACCAATCTGATGGACATCCTGCGCAGTCAGCGGCGTTGTCCGGAAACATAACAGCACCCAGTCCGTCATTCCAATTAAAAGCAGAACCGTTGTCACAAGTCCATGAACAAACCTGCTGCGCCTGGTCAGAAACATCAGCGAATACACCGCCAGGATGATTCCAGTATTAATCAGAAACAGAACCGGCGATTTCACTGGAAACAGCAGTGCTCTCACCACTGACCTGCGGCTGAGTATTTCCAGAAACAGTTCCATTATAACTGCGCTCCATATCCAGACCCCAAACGGATGCTTCTCCAACGGAATTCTGCTAAGAACAAGACTCTGCCTCTGGTTCTCACTCTTCCGATTATTTTGCTTTTTCCGCCATCCTCTCTGCATAAACTTCTCCTTTCCGCATTGCGATGCGCTCCCGGAATCTTTTCTATTCCTGCATCCCCAGAACGTACAATTATGATGCGGAAATTATATCATAGTTTCGATTGTTTGGTTCTTATTAATATTCACATTTTCTTTACAATTTCTTTACAAATTCACATTTTGTCCATTTATGCATCCTTTTTCCCTCTTTTTCATATCCTATACCGAAACCATTCTGTTGGAGAACCTGTCATGCCTGTAATTGTAATCGATGCCGGTCACGGCGGACGCGACCCCGGTGCCGTTTTTGAAGGGCGCCAGGAAAAGGACGATACCCTCCGCCTCGCACTTGCCGTCGGCGCCCTGCTGCGCCGTGCCGGCGGTCCCGCCGCCCAGACCCCCCAGCGCGCAC
>CAJMMH010000314.1 GCA_905214365.1 uncultured bacterium | reverse complement strand
CCACAGTGCAAGTCTGAATCCCGTTCTGTGCTTCCGCCTGCAATGCAGGCATTGTTGTAAACTGCATTACAACCGTCAGCATAAGCGATATAATACGCCTGTATTTTCTACCCATTTCATCTCCTCCTTTAAAGAATACCGACAAATTTTCTATATTAAGCATATCATGTATGTTTTATTTTTTGAATAGTCATTTTTCTTTAAAAATGGCGGTGAAAATACATCAGTATTTTCCATTTTTCTTTTGAAAATACTGGTTTTGATGGCAATTTTCCTGCTTTTTCTGTTTTTGTGGGTGATGTATTTTTCCAGATTTGGAAAACTAGAGTGTATTTAAAAAGAGTGCCCGGATACCATTTTTCACAGTATCCAAAACACTCCTTTTATTATGTATACTCTCAGTACGCCTGTCTGCGGCTGGATTTCCCGCCAGACACGCTCTCAAGCACACCTATAATTATCTGTTATTCTGTTTTCAGACGGTCTCCGGCAGCAGGTTTCTCATGCTGGCAAGGCTGATGCACAGGGTTGACATGTTGTGCAGCAGCGCGGAGGTGGTCGGCTGAATCAGGCCGAGGACGCCAAGCGCAATCAATCCGCCATTGAAGCCAACAATCGTACGGTAGTTCCGATGGATTCTCCGAATCAGCGCATTGCTGAGTTCTTTCAGCGCAACAACCTCACTCAGATCCTCCGCAGCAATGGTAACATCCGCAATTTCTCTCGCGATTTCCGCGCCATCGCTGATTGCGATTCCGATATCCGCGGAAGAAAGCGCAAGCGAATCGTTGATGCCGTCGCCGATCATAATTACCTTATGGCCAAGGGCTTTTTCCTTCTCGACAAAGGATGCCTTATCCTCCGGCAATACCTCAGCATAGTACTCATCCACACCAACGCGGGCAGCAATTGCGCGCGCGGTCCGTTCACTGTCTCCGGTCATCATAACAACCTTGCGGATTCCGCAGTCCTTCAGACCGCGGACAACAGAAGCTGCTTCCTCACGAAGCGGATCTTCCACGCAGATAACAGCGGCCAGCTTGCCTTCGATCCCCAGATAAAGGTGGGAATACTCCGGCGGCAGGCTCTCAAAGCGGTCTTCCGCTCCTTCCGGAATCGTACACTTCTCGTCCTCCATGACAAAGTGATAGCTTCCGATAATCGCACGCTTGCCTTCGATGGTCGTAGCGATTCCGTGCGCTACAATGTACTCAACCTTTGAGTGCATTTCCTCGTGAACCAGTTTGCGGTCCTTAGCCGCATTGACAACGGCACGAGCCATTGAATGCGGAAAATGCTCTTCCATGCATGCTGCAATCCGAAGCAGTTCATTTTCTGTCATATCGTTGAACGGAACAATCCTGGACACAACCGGTTTTGCCTTTGTCAGTGTACCTGTTTTATCAAAGACAATCGTTGTCGCGTCTGCCATTGCCTCCATGTACTTTCCGCCTTTAACCGTAATGCTGCGGGTTCCTGCCTCACGGATTGCCGACAGTACCGAAATCGGCATTGCCAGCTTCAGTGCGCAGGAGAAATCAACCATCAGTACCGACAGTGTCTTGGTCGCATTGCGCGTCAGCAGCCAGGTCAGCACCGTGCCGCCGAGCGTATACGGAACCAGACGGTCCGCCAGATGCTCTGCCTTGCTCTCCAGAGAAGATTTCATCTTTTCCGACTCTTCAATCATGCCGACAATCTTCTCGTAACGGCTTGATCCGGCCGTCTTTTTAACAGTAACCGACAGTTCACCTTCCTCAACAACCGTACCGGCATAAACATATCCGCCTTCCGTCTTGCGGACCGGCTGCGCTTCTCCGGTCAGAGAAGTCTGGTTTACCATCGCCTCGCCGCCGCATACAACACCGTCAAATGGGATGACATTTCCCATGTGAACACGGACAGTATCACCTGCCTGAATCGAATCGGAAGCAACCAGTACCTCACGGTTTCCTTCACTGACCAGCCATACCTTCTCGGTCCGCAGGGACATACTGCGCGCCAGATCACTGACTGACTTCTTATGCGTCCACTCTTCCATGATCTCGCCGATACCAAGCAGGAACATAACAGAACCCGCCGTGTTGATATCGCCGCGAATCATCGACACGCCAATCGCTGCCGCATCCAGTACCGGAACCTCAATCTTACCCTTCAGCAGTGTGCGCACGCCAAGACCAATATACTTGACTGACTTTACTGCTGTAATCGCAAAGCGAATCGGATACGGAACAAACAGCTTGTTTGCTGCGTGGAGTACCACGCGGTTAATCAGCTTTTCCTTGTATTCCTCGTTCATCTCCCGACCGGAATTTTCCAGCACCTGAGCGGGAACCTCTGCATGGTCATAGGAAAAGCGCTGCAGAGCGGCAATCACTTCCGCACGGTTGCCTGTGTAGCTGATCGCCGCGTCCTGCGTATCTCTGTATACCTTTACTTTTTTTACTGAACCCAGACGGCTCAGATAATATTCGAGGATATCTGCCTGGCGGCAGGACATGCGTTTCTGCATCAAATGGATACGGAGACGTCCCCGGATCTCATCTTTGACTGCAAATCTCATGCTTCCTGACCCTCTTCCTTCTCTGCGGACTCTTCGCAGGTGCACTCTTCTGCCTGATCTGCGTACTCTTCCTCTGCCTTTTCTCTGTCTTCGTTGATCTGCTTAGCGCCTGCGTAGATATCCTCTGCGTTCTCCTGAATGGTAGTCGCAGTCTTCATAATGCAGGACTTTGCGCGCAGTACGGCTGCCGTACAATTGGTATAAAGCTTCTTCGCATCCTTGCTGGATAAAATTTTAATTCCAGCGGTTCCAAACAGAACTCCCGCTGCGAAAAGACCGGTCTTCTTTGCTCCACTGCTTTTTAAACATTCTAACATAATTTTATCCTCCTAAATCGGCGTACTGCCCGTTTTCGGGCAAATTTCAGTAATATGTGCTCGAAAGCACATTCATATCCCCAGGAATAAACAACTCTTATCTCCGAAGATTCCCTGTATTATACAATCACTCTGAAAATTTTTCCACTGTTTTTTTCTTGTTGAGAAAGTTTATCATCTCAATATTTTTTCCAGACTAATATCTTCCGCGTAATTTTCACACAAAAACACGGATATCCCCCGCTGTTACGCTGAAAATATCCGTACCCACTATTATTGTAATGTGCTCTCGGAATCTCGTCGTTCCTGACTTTGCCAGAGGATTTTTTTTGCCGGAGGCGCCTGAATTTTTGAGTCGTACGCGGTGCGTA
>CAJMMH010000313.1 GCA_905214365.1 uncultured bacterium | reverse complement strand
CGGAAGCGATTGCTTCTTATTATATGGAGGAACTGTGCAGGGAAGACCGGGAACGGGTATTTCTGATCCTTCTTAATAATAAAAGCTTCTGTATCCGTGACATTGTTCTGTCGGTCGGAACGGTAAACTGCTCGCTGATCTCTCCAAGGGAGATTTTTCTGGAAGCGTTCCGTTATGGAGCAGTGAAGCTGGTGCTGCTTCACAACCATCCAAGCGGAGATCCGGAACCGAGCCCGGAGGATATTGCTGTTACAAGGCAGATTGCAAAGGCAGGGGAGCTGCTGTCTGTCCTTCTGGTGGATCATATTATCATCGGAGACCATACTTATATAAGCTTAAAGGAAAGAGGAATTATCAAATGAATCGTCATGATGACAACAGACCCGATTTTCATTTTTCATCCATAGCCGCGCCCCGCGTCATCCTCTTTATTCTGACGATCTGCTGCATCTGTTCCATGGGATTTTATTATTTCCAGAAGAGAAACATTGTTTCAGTAAGTCAGGCGGCTGGACTTGTCGTTGTTCCATTCCAGAAGGGAATCAATTCGGTTGGAACGTTTTTCTTTGATCTGGACCAGAAACGGCTGCAGTTGGATGAAGCACTTGCGAAAATTGACGAGCTGGAATCAGAAAATCAACAGCTATTGGAAGAGAAGCAGAAGACTGACCAAATGGTATACGATTATCAGGAGGCAAAAGCGCTTCTTGAACTGAAGGATACGTATTCGGAGTATGATACAACCGGAGCTGAGGTGATTTTCCGGGATCCGAGCAGCAACTGGTTTTCTCACTTTACGATTGATAAGGGAAGCGCGGACGGAATCGAAACCGGTATGAATGTCATCGCAGACGGAGGGCTTGTCGGATATGTTTCCGCCGTCAGCGGACATTTTTCAACGGTTACGACAATTATTAACGACAACATCAACGTCAGCGGCATGCAGGCAAGTACGCGGGATACCTGCGTGGTTGCCGGTGACTATACGCTGATGAAGGAGCAGGGACTGCTGCGTATGGATTACATGAGCAGTGATTTCGATATCTCAAAGGACAGTACAATTATCACCTCGCACATCAGTGACCGCTACCTTCCGGGTATTGTGATCGGCTATGCTTCATCAGTATCAGTAAATGCCGATAAGCTTACAAGCTCCGGATATCTGAAGCCTGCAGTCGATTTTAAGCATCTGACTCAGGTTCTTGTGATTACAACAAAGAAGGAAATCAGCGAATGAGCTGCCGTCAGCGGTCTCATTGCAGAAAAGAGGAACTATGAAAAAGTATTTTATTCGGCTGCTGCTGTGGCTGATCCTGATTCTGTCAGCATTTCTTCTGCAGAATAACCTCTGCAGGCTGGTTCCGTTTTTCCAGACGGCACCGAATCTGCTGCTGGCAGTCACATTTTCAATCGGTTTTCTGCGCGGAAAGGTAACTGGTATGATGACCGGCCTGGCCTGCGGATTGCTGTTGGACGCGTTCAGCGGCGGGATTCTTGGATTTCATGTTCTGATCTTTATTTACATTGGATATCTGAACGGACTGCTTTCCAGAATTCTGGTCAATGATATGATCCTGCTTCCGATCGGGCTGTGCCTGATTAATGAAATCTGTTATAGTTTTTACAGCTACATACTGCGCGCGCTGCTGATTGGAAAAACCAATGTCTGGGACTATGTGAAGACAATCGCGCTTCCGGAGATGGCGCTTACTGTTTTGTGCACGATTGTGCTGTACGGTCTGATTCTTTCCGTGACACGCAGACTCGATGCAAAAGAGAAAGAAGGAGAAAACAGAATTGCTTAAAGAGTATCTTGGTATTGCCCGTGAGTGGCTGAAGGAAACCCTGAAATCCAGAGTTTTCTGGATGGGTGTTATCTGCCTTGCTTTTTTTGCGGCCCTGTCGGTTCGTCTGTATCAGGTCCAGATTCTTCATGGATCTGATTACTACGAAACTTATGTTTCCCGGACAAAACGGACGATTCAGACGTCGGCGGTCCGCGGCAACATTTATGACCGGAACGGCGTCGCGTTGACGCAGAACCGAGTGGTGTACAATCTGACAATCCGTGATCTTGGCGTTTATGCGGCTAAGTCCGGTGAGTACAATGAAATGCTTCTCCGTCTGATTCATCTGTTAAAGCGTTTTGACGTCTCAATCCAATCGGAATGCCCGGTTATTATCAATGAGCACGGCGAGTATGAGTTCAGCGGCGATGAAAAGACAATCCGTCAGTTTATCCGCGATATTTACGGCGCAGACAAGATTGAAGAACTCGCTCAGAAGGGGGAAGATGTTTATTCCTACGATACTCAGAAGGTCATGGAACGCCTTCTGACTCTTTACAATTTTAATAAAGACAACTGGCCGGGTGCTGAAACTGTGAGTAAAGAAGATGCGCTCGCAATCTGCAACATCCGTTACAGTATGAGCGCAACGACCTATACCAAGTACCGCACGACAACCATCGCGGTTGATATCAGTAATGAGCTTGCGGCTGCGGTTCTGGAGGCGCAGGCGGAGCTGCAGGGTGTTGAAGTCGAAGAATCCACAGTAAGAGAATATCCGGATTCTGTTTATTTTTCCAATATTATTGGATATACGGCAAAACCCAATGCGGAGGAACTGGAAGAGTTACAGGCAGAGAATAAGACGTATACGGCAACAGATCTGGTCGGAAAGAGCGGACTGGAAAAGGTATACGAAAGTTATCTGGCGGGAACCAAAGGAAGCGACACGGTTTATCTGAACAATGTGGGTCTGATCCTGGAAACCATTTCAAGTACGCCTGGAACAAACGGAGATGATATTTATCTGACGATTGACCATGACCTGACCGTAGCGGCGTATCACCTGCTGGAGCAGCGGCTGGCTGCCGTCCTTGTGGACAAGCTGATTGAGGGCGACTTTACTTCTGATTCTTCTATGCTTGCCAATGATTTTAAGATCCCGGTTAAGGATGCGTACTTCCAGATGATTAATAATAACATTCTGGATTTCCGCCATTTTGGCTCGGACGGCGCAACCGAAAACGAGGCTTCAATTAATGCTGCATTCGAACAGTATCTGTCACAGGTTCTTGATCTGCTCCGCGCAGAGCTGATTGGTGATTCCGCAATTGCAAGACAGGATGCGTCAGAAGAATTGCAGGGATACCTGGAGTTTATTGTGTCAATGCTTTCTTCCCGAAGTAATTCCATTCTTGTCAGCAGCGAGATTAACCGGGAGGATGAGACATATCTGGCATGGATCAATAAGACTATT
>CAJMMH010000312.1 GCA_905214365.1 uncultured bacterium | reverse complement strand
CAAACAGTACCAGAAGAATCGACAGCCTGAGCTTTGTGCGGAATGACATCGTTCCGTTTCTACGCTCCCGCGTCTGACCGGCCGCCGTGCCCGCACGTACTTCTTCCTTTTTCTTTCTGCTCATCCGCTGCCCCCTCTCTGGCTTAACACCCCGTAAAACGCCAGATGCAGATCCGCTTCGCTGTAGCTGATCCCATCGGAGCAGTCTGGATCACAGCCCTCCAGATAAAAATAAATATCAACCGGATAAATCTGGTTCAGTTCCATATGAAGGAGCGGCCTGGCCGGAACCTCCGCTGCCGTCCCGCTCATATCAATCGTATATGCTGACACCGGAAGACTCGGATCAGCCGCCGCGCGCACGCCCACGGCCGTACCATCACTGCTTAACACCTGATCCTTTCCCAGCGTCACGCCGCCGATTACCGTATTATAAGTCTGCTGTGCCGCCGCGTTCTCCGATTCACTCAGCCGCAGAATCACTGCTGAGGACGGATCACCATCAAACATCAGACCAAGCCTTGCCGCATTCAGCATCGTCCCCTGCGCTGCTTCTCCCAACAGCCCGTCGCTCTGATCAAGATACAGATCCAGACCGCTGTCATCGGAAAGCCCCTCGCCAACTGCCCGGATATAAATACGTCCATGATAATAATACGACTCATCTGTCACTGGAACAAATGAGGAAGCCATTCCATCCACCGTTGCCTGTGCCATCACAAAATGCACCAGATCTGCCGTCGAGACCGGCATCAGCCGCCCGGCATCCGTCCGGTTCACCTGCCGGATCGCCGCTGTCTCTGTACTTAAAAACGCTGCACCGCCATCACTGCTGATCTGCAGTTCCAGATTTTCCTGTCCGGTCCTCGCCTGCGCCCTGCCGGTTGAAACCTCCCGGTTCGTCGTAAACCACGCATAGGTTGCGGCCGCTGCCGCAAGCACCGCTGCAAGTATCGTAAGAAAAAGAAATCCCAGTTTCAGACTCCGTTTCACGACGCGCCTCCCTTCCTCTGACCGCCATCCGCATCCTCGCCGACAAACGCCAGCTGCAGCTGCGCGCTCCGGTTCTGAACCGGATTAATACACTGCTCGTCACAGCCCTCCAGGTAAAGCCAGTACTCCACCGCAGCAATCTCATCTGCCGCAAGTGTCACGAGTGCGCTTTGCCCCGGCCAATATGAAGAAATCGCGTCCGCCGGATCATCTGCGTATACTGCCTGTCCGCCGCCCGAAAGAGACGAAACAACCGCATTTGTACGCGCCGTCGTCACCGCCGACTCCACACTGCCGCCCGAACTTAACGCATCCAGTGAAAAAATCCTTGTCGTTACGCCGGAATCCGACGTAATCCGCACACCAAGACGCATCGCCGCAAGCGCCTGCGCATCCGTCCCAAGCTGAAGCGCATCCGGATTCCAATACACATCGCACGACGCATTCTGACACTGCAGGTACACCGTACCATGAAGCGCGTCCTGGTTCACCCGCTCATCCGCAGCCTCATACAAAATTGTAATTCCTTCCCGGTTCTGTGCCGCTGCCCGGTAAAAATGCGTCAGATCTGCTGTCGAAAGCGGTCGCAGCTCATCCGGATTTCCCTCTAACACCAGCTCACAGGTCTTGTCAAACGGCCCGTTGGCCGAAGACGAAATCAAAAGCACCGCCTCGCCCCTGCTGATAGAACCTCCCGTTGGCGTCACATTGACAGATGCACGCCCAGAAAGCGTAAACCAGGCATAGGTCGATCCGGTCATTGCAAACAGCAGAAGCACCAGCCACAAAGCTGATGCGCGAAACGACCGCTTTATCCGTTGTACTTCAGAATCCATAGCCTCCTCTTTCCTGCCTTCTCTTTACTCCGTCAGCCCGGCAAATGACACCGCCAGATTCCGCAGTGTCTGGCTGCAAAGATTGGACGTACAGTCCTCATCGCAGCCTTCCAGCCAGATATACAGCTCAATCTCCGCAGGCACACCCGCGCTGCCGCTTCCATCACCGGATATCGTACACAGCTTCAGCGAATCCTCCTTCAGCGCAACCGCTCCCGTTTCCTTATTATAAATACAGTATGCGTCCGACGTATACGGCGTAAACGGAACCGTTTTCCCGTCCGTCCGCGAGGAATCCAGTACATAGCCCTCGCTTCCGGTCGCCGTATTGTACTCCGCTTCCGGATTTTTTCGGTCGCTGATCGCAAAAATATACTCGCCGGTCACGCCCTGGCCCTGGCCCGGACTGTGAATCACAAGTCCCAACCGGATTGCGGACGAAATCGGACGGTCTTCGTCGCTGTCCTCAAATCCAATATCTGACAAATAAATCCCCGATTTCTCTCCGTTCGTCCGCAGAAACAGACTGGTATGATAGTAATCATTCTGCTCGCCATTTCCAAACAGGCTCGCCGCTAATCCATACTGCTTGCCAGGCGCTTCCTTAAATCCAAGAACCTTCTGAAATCCACCGCTGATCCGGTCCGTTGAAACCGGAACCAGCTGACCGGAAAAGCTCTCCAGCACCGCTGACGAGCCATATACTCCGTCATAGGAATTGCTGATCTGCAGGCTTACACCTGCTCCCGCCGCCATCCTGACATTAGTTGTATGGCGTCCTGTATTATATATATACCACGCGTAAGTCGCAGATGCCGCCGCAGCCAATGCGGCAAGCAGCGCCAGTATTGCCGCTGTCATGCGCCGCTTCAGCTTTTTCGCATCCGTTTCCTGCGTCTTTCTCTCCGTAACATCCACCTGCTGCATTCCCCTTACTCTTTTCACGTCCCTCCAAAACCACCCGCATCCGCGCAGTGATTCGACAGGCCGCTATCTTTTACAGTCTACCACAAAGTGTTGGAAATCACAATGGGAAAATGGACGCAGATAACAGCCTGGAGAATGACAAAGCCCGCGGTTTTCGCCGCGGGCTCGTACAGGTTGCGGAAATGCTTTCTCAGACACACTTTATTTCTTCTGGTATTTGTAGGATTCCTCGACAGCATGAATAAGGTCTACAATCAGGTTATTGTATGGGGCTGCTACATTGTACAGCTTTGCCTGCTCAACGATCGCGCCGTTGATCGCATCGATCTCTGTTTTCCGGCAGTTCATCACGTCCTGCGACATAGAGGAATATCCGTTTCCGGCATCCTCGCAGACGTGATGCACCATGTTCAGGACTTCCATGTAGGAAAAATGCGTTCCATCCGCTTCCGCGACATCAACGGCCTCGCAGATCATTTTTTCCGCGAAGTCCCAGGCATAGCGGTTGTCGATCATAGAGCA
>CAJMMH010000311.1 GCA_905214365.1 uncultured bacterium | reverse complement strand
TATAATAAGACTGTAAGAATGGAGCGTGTACCCGGCGGTCAAAAGCAAACCGTGTCAGCGGGGAAGGTCTGCCTGTCTGTCGATAGGACAGACAGCCGGGGACACAGAACATGTACTCACGGAAAGTCAGCTGCAAAGTCGGTGACATAAGGAGTTTCAGGAGCACATGAATGAATAAAGGAGTTAAGGATTATGTTTTTAACCAATACAGACGGCGCGGACGAATGGGCAAGACTGATGCTCCGCTATGGTTCGGCGCTGAAGCAGGTGGCAACGAAAATCGATATTTTAAATAATGAATTTATGCAGGTGTACCATTATAATCCGATTGAGCATGTCAAGTCGCGGATCAAATCGGCGGAGAGCATTGTAAAGAAGCTGAAGCGGATCGGCGCGGAGGTAACGCTTGAAAATATGGAAGCGTATCTGAGCGATATCGCGGGAATCCGTATTATCTGTTCGTTTACGTCTGATATTTATCTGATTGCGGATCTGATCAGCAGCCAGGGGGATATTAAGGTACTGCGGATTAAGAATTACATTGCGAATCCAAAGGAAAACGGATATCAGAGCTACCATATGATTATTTCAGTCCCGGTCTACCTGCTTGACGGTCCGGTAGAAACCAAGGTAGAAATCCAGATCCGTACGATCGCGATGGATTTCTGGGCGTCCCTGGAGCACAAGATCCGTTATAAATTTGAAGGAAAAGCGCCTGCCTATATCGAAGAGCAGCTGAAGGGCTGCGCGGAGATTGTAAATAAGCTTGACGCGAAGATGCTTTCGCTGAACCGGGAGATCCAGGCGGTCGCGGCAGCGCAGGTGGCGCAGCCGGATCTGGATGAGCAGCAGAAAACAAACGAGCAGATGCAGGAAGCGTGGGAAGAGTCCGGCAGCCTGCAGGTGCCGCATGATCCAAAAGAAAAACAGAGCAAAGACCGGGAAGATCCTGAAATTTGAATGCGCCGCATGATTCTGGGACCGGAGACGCATACTAAAAAGGAATATGATGCGCTGACACAGGCAGTGAAATGTGCGCCGTAATGTCAGCCGCAGAAGTACGCGTGCCGGAAAGCTGGCGGAGGAGCTGAAGAAAACCGGGGGAACATCAGCCGCAAACGCGCAGGCGCGGGTGTAAGTATATGAAAAGAGCAAAGGAGCTGAAAGCCTATGAGAATTTTGTTTTATGGAGCAAAAAAGTATGATCAGGAATTTTTTGAAAAGCTTCTGCCGGAGTATCCGGAGCTGAACATTACCTATATAGAAGCGAACCTCAGCGCGCAGACAGCCGCGCTTGCCCAGGGATACGAAGCAGTCTGTGCGTTTGTCAATGCGGACGCAGGCAGACAGACAGTGGAGAATCTGGCAAAACATGGCGTAAAGCTGATTTTGCTTCGATGCGCAGGGTTTAACAATGTGGATCTGGAAGCAGCGAGGGACGCGCATGTGACGGTGCTGCGTGTTCCGGGATATTCGCCGGAAGCAGTTGCCGAGCACGCGATGGCGCTTGCCCTGACGGCAAACCGCCATACGCACAAGGCGTATATCAAGTGCCGGGAAAATGATTTCAGCCTGAACGGACTGACCGGTGTGAATCTGTTCGGAAAGACGGCGGGAATCATCGGAACCGGAAAGATTGGTCTGGCGATGGCACGGATCTGCCGTGGGTTCGGCATGCGCGTCATTGGCTATGATCTGTATCCGCAGGAAGGAAACGGAATTGATTATGTATCGCTTGACGAGCTGCTGCGGGAGAGCGATCTGATTTCGCTTCACTGTCCGCTGACGGAGCAGACGTACCATCTGATCCGGACAGAGACGATCAATCAGATGAAGGATGGCGTGATTCTGGTCAATACGTCCAGAGGCGGCCTTGTCTGCACCAGGGATCTGATTGAGGGAATCCGGAAGGGCAAGTTTTTCGCAGTCGGTCTGGATGTTTATGAAGAAGAAAACGATAAGGTCTTTGAGGACATGTCCGATTTGATTTTGCAGAGTTCCACGATGGCGCGCCTGCTGTCGTTCCCCAATGTCACGGTAACGTCCCACCAGGGTTTCCTGACAGTAGAAGCTTTGGAGGCAATCAGCCGGACCACGCTCGACAACGCGAGGGCGTTCCTGGAGGGAAAGCCGCTGGTCAATGAGGTGAAAGCCGGAGCGTGAGTTTTTAAATGTGAGCTCTTGAATTTCTTTCAGAAAACAGGTATACTGGTGCAAACCGTTTGTTGCGGAAATCAAGATACCTGGAGGATGAATGGCAATGAAGCTGCTGGAGGAAAGAATTCAGAGAGATGCACTGGTAAAAGAAGGAAATGTACTGAAGGTTGACAGTTTCCTGAACCATCAGATGGATATTGATTTGTTTAATGCGATGGGAAAAGAGTGGAAGCGCCTGTTTGAGGCGGAGAACGTGAACAAGATTCTGACGATTGAGGCGAGCGGAATCGGAATCGCATGTATTGCTGCGCAGTATTTCCATGTGCCGGTTGTATTTGCCAAGAAGACGCAGAGCATTAATCTGGACGGCGATGTGTACAGCACCAAGATTCAGTCGTTTACCCATAAGCGCGTATACGACGTTATTGTATCAAAGAAGTTTCTGAAACCGGAAGACCATATTCTGATTATCGATGATTTTCTTGCAAACGGATGCGCGCTGGAGGGCCTGCTCGATATCATTAAGAGTGCGGGCGCTACGGTAGCGGGTGTCGGCATTGCGGTAGAGAAAGGCTTCCAGGAGGGCGGCGAACGGATCCGCGCGAGGGGAATCCGCGTTGAGTCCCTGGCAATTGTGGATGCGATGGATCCGGCAACCGGAAAGATCACATTCCGCGAACAGTAAGGGGGACGTATGAGATTAGTGATTCAGCGTGTCCGGCATGCGTCTGTGTCGGTGGAACAGAAGGTGATCGGAGCGATCGGACAGGGGTATCTGGTGCTGCTTGGCATCGGAAACGGCGACACGGAAAAGATGGCGGACGCGTTTGCGCAGAAGCTGTTTAAGCTTCGTATCTTTGAAGATGAAAATGGAAAGATCAATCGTTCCATTTCTGATGTGGGAGGCCGGGTTCTGGTGGTATCGCAGTTTACGCTGTATGCGGACTGCCGCCATGGAAACCGTCCGGGCTTTACCGACGCGGCGGCTCCGGCAGAGGCAGAACGGCTGTATGAGTACTTCTTAGAACAGTGTAAAAAGCAGTTCGGAGAGGTAGAGCACGGAAGCTTCGGCAGACGTTCATTCTTGGTGAACACCTTTGCTTTAATGGTATCGGTAAAATCC
>CAJMMH010000310.1 GCA_905214365.1 uncultured bacterium | reverse complement strand
TTTATCAACGTACGCACCGCGTACGCTTCAAAAATTCAGACACCTCCGACAAAAATTCCTCTCGCAAAGCCAGTCACAACGAGATTCCGAGAGCACATTATTCCGTTCCGGGCAGTCTGCGAAGAAGAAGAACAGTACGTGCAGGCGGCATTTCAGAGAGTATCCGGCCGGTGAAAGGATATATGCACGCAGTGCGGAACCCGCTTTGGAGCAGTCCATGAAAGTGGACGTAGGGTCCGGCGTTAACGGGAAAAGAGAGAAGGCGCTTGACGTCTGAAAAAGAGGGTGGCACCGCCGATTGGAAAATTGGCCCCTTGTCAGGAGATACTGGCAGGGGGTTTTTTGTTTTTCCAAGAGACGTTTGAAGCACGCTCCACAGTGTGTTTGAAAAAGGCTTTCTGCAAGATGTGCAAAGCTGCGGGCGGAGAGAAATCCGTGCGGATAGCCAGCTGGAAGCGACCTGGCCGCCAGCCGGAGAACAGAATATTGAGAGGAGAAGAAGATGGCAAAGGAAAAGAAATTAGTAGAAGCAATCACATCCATGAGCGAAGATTTTGCGCAGTGGTATACCGATGTAGTAAAGAAGGCGGAGCTGTGCGATTATTCCTGCGTAAAGGGATGCATGGTAATCAAGCCGTATGGCTATGCGATCTGGGAGAATATCCAGAAGGAGCTGGACACGCGGTTTAAGGCAACCGGCGTACAGAATGTAGCAATGCCGATGTTTATTCCGGAGAGCCTGCTGCAGAAGGAGTCCGATCATGTTGAGGGCTTTGCGCCGGAGGTTGCATGGGTAACGACAGGCGGACTGAACCCGCTGCCGGAGCGTCTCTGCGTCAGACCGACTTCCGAGACTCTTTTCTGTGATTTCTATTCCCGCGATATCCATTCCTACCGTGATCTGCCGCGTGTTTATAATCAGTGGTGCTCCGTTGTCCGCTGGGAAAAGGAAACCAGACCGTTCCTGCGTACCAGAGAGTTCCTGTGGCAGGAGGGTCATACCGCGCATGCAACGGCAGAAGAGGCAGAGGCACGTACGGAGCAGATGCTGAACGTATATGCGGATTTCTGTGAGCAGGAGCTCGCAATTCCGGTTATACGCGGAAGAAAGACCGATAAGGAGAAGTTTGCGGGCGCAGAAGCAACCTATACAATTGAGGCACTGATGCACGACGGAAAGGCTCTGCAGTCAGGAACCAGCCACAACTTCGGCGATGGCTTCGCGAAGGCGTTTAACGTAACCTTTACCGATAAGGACAATACGATCAAGTATGTCCATCAGACCTCCTGGGGCATGACAACTCGTATCATTGGTGCGCTGATCATGGTTCACGGCGATGACAGCGGACTGGTTCTGCCGCCTCGTATCGCGCCGACCCAGGTTATGGTAATCCCGATTGCCGCGCACAAGCCGGGCGTTATGGAAAAGGCTGTTGAGCTGAAGGAGGAGCTTGCAAAGAGCTTCCGTACCGCGCTTGACGACAGCGACAAGGGACCGGGCTTCAAGTTTGCGGAAGCAGAGATGCGCGGAATTCCGGTTCGTATTGAGGTTGGCCCGAAGGATCTCGAAGCAGGACAGGCAGTCATTGTCCGCCGCGATACCAGAGAGAAGATTGTTGCTTCGCTTACAGAGCTGTCCGCAAAGGTCGGCGAGGTTCTTGAGCAGATGCAGAGCGACATGTTAGAGCGCGCAAGAGCACACAGAGAAGCGCATACCTATGTAGCCCTGAACTATGATGAGTTCAAAGATACCATCGCAAACAAGCCGGGCTTTGTAAAGGCAATGTGGTGCGGCGATCAGGCGTGCGAAGACAAGATAAAAGAGGAAACCACGGCAACCAGCCGCTGCATGCCGTTCGCGCAGGAACATCTTTCCGATACCTGTGTCTGCTGCGGAAAGAAAGCAAAGGCAATGGTTTACTGGGGCAAGGCGTATTAATAAGGGGGAAAACAACATGATTTTACCGCATTCAGTGACAGTGATTCTGAGAACACTCAATGAGCACGGATATGAAGCGTACGCAGTTGGCGGGTGTGTGAGGGATTCGCTGTTAGGCAGGAAGGCAGGAGACTGGGATATTACGACTTCGGCCGCTCCGGCTGCGGTAAAATCGCTGTTTCCGCGGACCATTGATACGGGAATTGCACACGGAACCGTTACCGTGATGATGGACCATGAAGGGTTTGAGGTGACGACCTACCGGGTGGATGGAGAGTACCGGGACGGAAGGCATCCGGAATCAGTTTCTTTTACCGCCAGTCTTGAAGAAGATCTGAAACGGCGTGATTTTACGATCAATGCGATGGCATACCATCCGGAAACCGGGATTGTTGATCTATTTGAGGGCCAGAAGGACTTACAGCGCAGAGTAATTCGCTGTGTCGGCGATCCGAAGCAGCGGTTTACCGAGGATGCGCTGCGCATGATGCGCGCCCTTCGGTTCCGGGCCCAGCTTGATTTTTCAATTGAACCGGAAACAGCGGCTGCGGTTAAAGAGCTTGCGCCGCGCCTGGAGCTGGTCAGCCATGAACGTATTCAGGCGGAGCTGATGAAGCTTCTGCTTTCCGATCACCCGGAATGCCTGCTGGATGTACGTACTCTTGGCATGGCGCCGTGGGTGCTGTCCTCATTTGACTGTCTGCCGGATGAGGAACGTGAGGAAGCGGCACGGATACTGCCTGCGCTGGAGAAAAAGAAGTATCTGCGCCTGGCAGCGCTGTTCTGCGGCAAATGCGCGTCCATTGTCTGGGACAATCAGGAAGACGATGAAGTCTGCGACTGGAAGAGCGCGAAAACACTCCGGGATGCGCTGCGTGATCTTCGTCTTGATAATGAAACAATCGATCAGGCAGTTCTTTTAATAACCTGGCATCTGGTAAAGCCGGAGGCAGATCCGTATCTGGTGCGCCGCCTGCTGAACCGTCTGGGAAGCAGGCATCTGGAAGAGCTGCTGCAGATTCAGGAGCTTCGGACCGGAGCATCGTTTAACAGCGTAAGAGCACTTGCCGGTCAGGTCCTGGAACGAAGAGACTGTCTTGGACTGAAACAGCTGGCAGTAAACGGCTCTGATCTGGTCCGTGAAGGGCTGGCAAGCGGAAAACAGATCGGAGAACTGCTTGCAAAACTTTTGGATCTGGTACTGCGGGATCCATCGTGCAACGAACGGGAATATCTGATGAAAAAATCGGCTGAATATGCGGCCAGGCATTGACAGACACCGGTTTTTCCTGATAATATTTATAATATAGGGCGTAAAACCCACTACCTTTAGGTGGTGGGATGTAAGCCCTA
>CAJMMH010000309.1 GCA_905214365.1 uncultured bacterium | reverse complement strand
GCATGAAATGATACTCGCTGAAGCAGCACAGACTTGCCAGCTCCGGTACAAAAATCGGCTCTGAATAATGACCCTCAATGTAATCAAGTACATTTTTCAGTTTGTCGGACGGCGTCCCGACATCCGGCGACGTATGCTTTTCGCTGTACTGCAGCAGCAGAAATAACACCTGCAGAAGCAAGGCCTTCAATGCAAGCTCATACCCCGGCACTGCTTCCTGATACAGCGAGCTGATCTGTCCGAAAATCCGGCGCAGCGACGCGTAAGCCGGATGCCCAGGCGTAATCCGGCGCGGAAACGAAATTTCCTGATTCATCACCGGAACCAGATACCGCGTGGAACAGATATCCGTCGAATTTCCTCCCAGAAAATTCAAATGGAATACATATGTTTCCGTCGTGCATACTTCGTTTTTCTTGCGCATACTCGAATGAGGCGCTAATGGAGCGACAAACAGAAGATCGCCTTCATTCGCTTCATAATCCACCAGATCAATTTGATACCGGCAGCTTCCTTTCCGGATCATTGTAAGCTCCGCTTCCTCATGCCAGTGCAGCCGGACCGCCGGATACTCCGCGTCCAGCCTGGTGATGTACTTCTGAACCGGGAAAAAAGCCTCCCCGTGCTTTGCCTCCTCCTTCTGCTCCATCGCAGGCAAATATAATTTTCTCATTTCATTTTCCTCCGTCCCACCGCTTAGAGCGTGTTTGAAAAATCATTCCCGCAATCCACACGCCCCAATTTCCATTTAAAGAGCAGGATTATGTTATACATTGCAAAAATACTGCAAGAAAAATCAAAAAGAACACTCTATACTAGCAATATAATACATCCGGTGTTCAAATGCAAGCGCTTCCACCGCAAGGGCAGGCACAAAAGATTTTGAACATTACCGTTCCCGCTTCGCGCAAACAATAACGGTAACAGCCCGGAAATACATACCAACACAAAGTGAGGAATGGTATCATGGAACACATACAGAACAGCATTCATAAAAAATGGTGGCATGATAAAGTTGCTTATCAGATCTACCCAAAAAGTTTTCTTGACAGCAACGGAGATGGAATTGGCGATTTAAAGGGAATTATTTCCAAACTGGATTATCTGAAAGAACTGGGCATCGACATCCTCTGGCTCTGCCCGATTTATCAGTCTCCCTTTGTTGATCAGGGTTATGATATTTCCGATTACTATGCTATCGCAAAGGAATTCGGAACCATGGAAGACTTTGATGTGCTGCTTGAGGAAGCAAAAAAGCGCGGCATCTCGATTATCATGGATCTGGTAATTAATCACTGCTCCGATCAGCACGAATGGTTTCAGAAAGCATTGGCGGATCCGGAAGGGGAATATGCGAATTACTTTTACTTCCGAAAAGGAAAGAACGGCAATCCGCCAAGTAATTACCGCTCCTATTTCGGCGGCAGCGGCTGGGAGCAAGTTCCCGGAACCGACTATTATTACCTTCACATGTTTGCGAAACAGCAGCCTGACCTGAACTGGGAAAATCCGGTTCTTCGTCAGAAGCTTTACGATATGATCAACTGGTGGCTGGAAAAAGGTCTGGGCGGCTTCCGCATTGACGCAATTATTAATATCAAAAAAAATCTTGCGTTTCCTGATTTTGAGCCGGACGGCGATGATGGAATGGTAAGCTGCTGGAAAATGGTGGAAAGCGTAGACGGTGTCGGTGAGATGCTGGAGGATCTGAAAAAGCATACATTTGAAAAATATAACGCATTCACCGTCGGTGAGGTCTGCAACATGAAGCCGGGCGAGCTTGCTGAATTTATCGGAGAAAATGGTCATTTCTCCAGTATGTTTGACTTCAGCGCTGACAACCTCACCCTTGGCGAACATGGCTGGTACGATTCTCCCAGGCTTGATTTTAAAACCTGGAGAAGTACAATCATTCACTCCCAGCTCACCGTTCAGGACGTAGGCTTTGAATCCAATATCATCGAAAACCACGATCAGCCGCGCGGTGCATCCCGTTACCTGCCCGACTATGCTCACACGCCAAACGGAGCAAAAATGCTCGGAACCGTAAGCGTACTGCTGCGCGGAATCCCGTTTATTTACCAGGGACAGGAACTCGGCATGCAAAACGCACAATGGCACAGCATTGATGAGTTTGATGATATCAGTACCAAAGATCAGTATCAGGTTGCAAAGCATGCCGGCCTCAGCGACGCAGAAGCGCTTGCAATCTGCAGCCGGATAAGCCGCGACAACGCGAGAACGCCGATGCAGTGGAGCGCTGCCGCAAATGCCGGATTTACCACTGGTACACCATGGCTGAAGGTAAATTCCAATTATAAAACGATTAATGTCGAAGATCAGGAGCATGATCCGGATTCTGTGCTCAACTACTACCGCCGGCTGGTTGCGCTGCGCAAATCGCCCGAATACAAGGATGTGTTTACTTACGGAAGATTTGTTCCGGAAGGCGAAAACACGGAAACCATCATGGCATTTTACCGTGAAACGGAAGATAAACGGGTTCTGATTGCCGCAAACTTTGGAAGTGCCGCCGCAGAACTGCCGCTTGCGTATCCGGTCTCCCGGATCCTTCTGTCCAACCGGAACCGCACTGCTCTGCCTGCGGAGCTGCTGAACTTGGAAAGCTGTGAGGTTCTTGTTGCAGAGTGCAGTTCTGCTGAAAATTAATTCAGTCTGACGCGCTCCCGCGCCTGATTTCCTTCATTGTCAAATACATATGCTGATACCAGTAGTCAGGCGTGAGCCGCTCTAAATATAAAAGAATCCTGCGCCAGAGCGTGTTTGAGAAAGGCTTTCTGCACAATTTGTGGGAGATTTTGCACAGATGAGGGCGTTGTAGTAAGCTACGACAACCGAATTTGGGCAAAAGATATCGCAAATTGGGGCGTGCAGATTGCGGAAATGATTTTCAAACACGCTCTGATTTTTCCCACTGCTCTTTCGATAAATATGTAAAATACTCCGTCCGTACCTCTCCCATCAGCGGACAGGGCTTATCCTTCTCCGTATGATGATACTGAAATCCGCATTTTTCCTGTACACGTCTGGACTTTTCATTTCCTTCATAATACCCGCACCACAGTCCGTCACAGCCTAAAAGATCAAATGCGTACTCCTGAATGGCTCTAACTGCCTCCGGGATCAGTCCCTGTCCCCAGAAAGGTACACCAATCCAGTAGCCAACCTCCAGTTCCTTTCCTGCCATCTCCGTGTGTGACTGCGCAGCCGGACTCAATCCGATGCTTCCGATTGCCTCATTGGTATCCTTTTTACACACCGCAAATGTTTCCGGCTC
>CAJMMH010000308.1 GCA_905214365.1 uncultured bacterium | reverse complement strand
TGTTCAACTTCTTTGATGTGCAGAATATCATACGGATCGGTTCTGCAGGTGCTCTGAATAAAGACGTGAAGATCCGCGATCTGGTATTCGGCATGGGGGCTTCCACCAATTCCAATTACGCAAGCCAGTACGGCATCCCGGGAACCTATGCGCCGATCGCAAGTTATCCTTTGATGAAGGAAGCGATTCATCAAGCTGAGCTTCTCAGTGCAAGATATCACGTTGGAAATGTACTTTCATCCGATACCTTCTATAATGATGATAAGACGGCAAATGATGCATGGCAGAAGATGGGAATCCTGTGCATTGAAATGGAAGCGGCCGCTCTGTACATGAACGCTGCCCGCTGCGGAAAAAATGCACTTGCAATTCTGACCATTTCCGACCATATTCTTACCGGGGAAGAAACGACAGCAGAAGAGCGCCAGACATCGTTCACGCAGATGATGGAAGTTGCTCTGAACACGGCTGTTGCCATGAAATAAGGTTTCCTTATGGAGAATACGCTGTATGAACTGGCCTTTCTGTTTTTCGCCTATTCTTTTGGAGGGTGGATTGCAGAAACGGCCGTCGCAACCATTAAAAACCGCGATTTTCGTAACCGCGGCTTTCTTTCCGGTCCATTTTGTCTGATTTACGGCTTCAGCGCGATTGTTGTCACAGTTATGCTGCGTGACCTGACCAGTTCTCCGGCCGCTCTTTTTCTGGGCAGTACCATCATTACGACCGCGATTGAATGGATCACAGGACTGTTGCTTGAGCGTATGGATCAGAAGCGCTGGTGGGATTATTCCAAAAAGAAGTGGAATTTTGATGGATATATCTGTCTGCAGTATTCGATTCTCTGGGGCATTCTTTCCTGCGCTGCTGTTTATTTCGGAAACCAGGCAATTTTATTTGTTTACCACCTGCTGCCGCGCTGGGCAGAAGTACTGCTTGTATGGGGACTGACTGCAGTAACTGCATCTGATCTCCTCGTCTCTTTCTTATCGGTCCGCCATCTCGGTCCTTTTCTTTCCAGACTTCTTCACTGGAACCGGAAAGTGGAAGCGGTGACACTGCGATTGGGCAGCTGGATTTCCGGGCATATTGAAACACGCATTTCCCGCTCTTACCCGGAAATGCGGAAGCAACGGACGAAAAGCAAAGCGGAGAGGATTGATCTGGCGGAATTATTCTGGCTATTTCTGATTGGAGCATTTCTTGGCGATCTGACGGAAACAGTATTCTGCCGTCTTACAGCAGGCGTTTGGATGAGCCGGAGCAGTCTCGTATGGGGACCATTCAGCATTGTATGGGGACTCGCGATTGCGCTTGCTACCGCGCTCTTATACCGGGATCGTGAAAAGCCGGATCGTTATCTTTTTTATGTCGGTACTTTTCTTGGCGGCGCTTATGAATATCTCTGCAGCGTTACCACAGAAATCCTGTTTGGAAAAGTCTTCTGGGATTACAGTGACATTCCATTCAATCTTGGCGGGCGAATCAATCTGCTGTACTGTTTTTTCTGGGGCATTGCGGCTGTCGTATGGATTAAAATGCTGTACCCGAAAGCGGCAAAGCTGATTCGGCTGATCCGTCGCAAAACGGGGAAATGGCTGACAGCTGCAGCTGTCCTTTTCATGGTTATTAACGTCATTGTTTCTGTTATGGCACTGGTACGTTACGATACCAGAGGCACCGGAAAACCGGCTCAGTATGAGTGGGAAAAGCAGATGGACGCTCATTTCGGAGATGAACGGATGCAGCGGATTTATCCAAATGCAATTGATACGGACGACAGTTCCCTCGAGGGGCATACAGATTGATGTGTCTGCGCAGACACCAATGTGCTCTCGGAATTTCGCAAATACAGGTGCATAAGAAATTCCGAGAGTTCATAATACAGGTAATAGATGGCAGAATCGGTCTGATCCTGCGGAAAAGAGGTTTTTATGAAGAAAATAAAAGAACATCTGCCATATCTTTGTATGACGTTATGCGAACTGGCAATCGGGATCCTGCTTTTAATTCAGCCGGTTCTGTTTACCAGAGGTATTATTATCTGCCTGGGTGTTCTGATGACAGTAGCCGGTATCGCGGAAAGTATTTCCTATATGCGGGAGATGCCTGCCCTAGCAGCAAAACAGCAAAAGCTGACCAAAGGACTGCTTCTGATTTTTGCAGGGTTATTCTGTATCTTTCAGTCAGAATGGTTTATTACCACCTTTCCCTTCCTGACCATTCTTTATGGAATCCTTCTTCTATTCGCTTGCGCGTATAAGATTCAGTGTACCGCAGATATCCGGCGTTTAAAAAAGAAGAATCTGGTCTCTTCCGGAATCAGCGCGGCGCTTTCTTTACTGTTTGCTGTATTGCTTTTATGGAATCCGTTTGGAACCGGAAGGGCAGGATGGATTGTGAGCGGCATTTTTTTGATTGCCGAGTCCTTCCTTGACTGGTTCATTCTTCTTGCCAATGAAACGGCTGCGGCTGCGTTTTTCCGCCGCAAAAAGAAAACGCCGGACAGCTCTGATGCAGATTCGTCAGAGCCGCCGGCGCCAACCGGAGAAAATTAATCACCTTCTCCCCAGATATTCGGATTGGTTTCCGGCCATTGACCGGCAGTGCTGATATATGGATCGGCGCTGTCGGTTTTTTGCTGCAAATCTCCTTCCCCCCAGACATTTCCAGGCTGAAAAATCGTCTCTTCCGAGCCGCTTTCCTGCGCAAATGTTTCTGGTTCCTCTGCTGACTTTTCTTCCGTTTCTTCTGTGCCCGGCAAAGAGGCTGCTGTTGAATGATCTGCAGCCGGAACCACTGCAGCCGGATCAGACGATGACTGCGGCGCAGCTGCTTCTGAAGGCTGTATGGACGGTGTTAAAGGCGTATCGGCAGCGGAAGCCTGTGGTTCCTGTGGCAGCGAAGCCTGCGGCGCAGCAGTACCGGCAAAGATTCCCTGCTGCGGTTCCTGCTGCCGATTCACAAATTGATCCAGAAAACCTGTCGTTTCCGCACGCTGATATACCAGCCCGAAAAAGCCAGCCATCACCGCGCATGCTGCACAAACCGCTGCCGTACCGGATGCCTTTTTCTGCTTTTTGGAACGTCTGCCCCTTGCAGCAGATTTTTTCTTTTTGGTTCCCATCTGTACCTTCCTTTCCCGTCTATTCCGCGAAAACACTGCTGTACAATTCCTGTCCGTGAACAGCAGCACTGCGTACCACCGGATCATGATAGTTTCAGTATAGCAAAGCCTGTCAGAAACAGCAACCAAAATTTTGTAATATTTCTGCAATATTTTATCATAATATCGAGAAAAAATCTAGACAG
>CAJMMH010000307.1 GCA_905214365.1 uncultured bacterium | reverse complement strand
GGCAGAACGGCTACGTCGAGCCGGACGGCACGATTCGGCTGTACTTCACCTTGGAGCAGGCGCAGACGAAGCTCCACCGCAGCCGCCAGAGCGCCACGCGGATCTTCCGGGAGCTGGAGTACAGCGGCTTGATCATTCGCAGAAAACAAGGGCTGGGCAAACCCGCCCTCATTACGCTGAACTACCCAGCGGACGCCAAACTGATCGTCAAGGAAGAAGTGCCCGATGCGCAGACTTGAGACCGTGTGCAGTGTGCAAACCGTCTACATACGCATTGGAAATCACGCATAGATTGAAGCGGCAAATGCTCTGGAAAGGAGGGCAGCCATGGAAGTATTTCTGATTTTTCCTAAGTCACAGCAGGCAAAGCAGGAGCTGGCACAGGAGCTGGCGAAGTTCCAGTCCGAGCAGGTGCTGAAAACTGTCCAGAAGCTGCCCTGTTCCACGGAGCAGAAGCTGGAACTGATGGACGCAGCGTCAAAGCACCTGAAGGCGCAGAAATGATACATACGCAAACGTGCAGACCGGCATGGGACGCCGGTCTGCACGTTTTGCATATGCTTATTGCTGAGTTTGACCCTACAAGGGTCACATAGAGCTACGCGATTGCTTCAGGCTCCCGCTGAGCGCAAGGTCAGTCACACTGATAGATCGCCTCCATCCGTTTTTTGGATTCCTCCAGTGTGTAGGAGGGCGCACCGGAAAGCCGGGCGGCCTCTGCTGCCTCCAGCTTTGCGCGCAGCTTCAAGGTTTCCTCACGCTGTTCAGCTTCTTTATGCGCCAGATCAGAGATCATGCCGTAGCTGTTGTGCAGCGCGGTTGAAGATTTAATAATCATGTGTCAGCGTCTCCTGAATGATTCTGTAATAATTCTATCGGACTTATTTGCAGCTTTCAAGGCTCTGCTTGAAATATTTCTCCCACGTGGATTTGAATATCTGCTTGCGGTTTTGCTCCCACTGCTTGAGACTGCCAAGGCTGACGCCCAGCTTGTCCGCATATTGTCTCTGCGTCAGCCCCAGTTTCGTTCGGATCGCCTTGATCTGCGCTCCCTGACCTCGCAGCAGAAACAGGTTATAGTCATCCAGCAAATATTCCAGTGGCACTTCAAAAAGCTGCGCGATTTTCTCCATGTGCTCCGGCGGATAGAGGTCTTTGCCGTATTCCTCATAGTGGACATAGGTGCTCCGGTCTATCCCGGTGTAGTCTGCAACGTCTCTCTGCCGCAGTCCTTTCTGGTAACGAAGCCAGCGCAGCTTGTCCGCTGTTTCGGTGATTTCTGAGAAGTCCGGGAACTGCAAATTGAACTTTTCTGCGTCCTGAAACTTGTGTGGCAGCACCACCGGAAATTGAAGAATTTGCAGCGGGGCTACTTTTACTGCACCCGATACATTGGAAAGCAAAATATAGCAGCGGACTCCCACTCTCGCCAGCAGGCGCCATTTTGCCTCAAAAGGCGTCTGTTCCGCCACCTCAACCACCATTTGTTCCGCTGCGATAGTATATCATTTTCAATACACCTGCTGGCGTAGGTCGCCAGCTTGATGCCCCGGTCGGGGCGGAAGGTGTTCACCGCCTTGATGAGCCCTATGGTGCCGATGGAGATCAGATCCTCCTGATCGGCCGACTGGGTGTAGTATTTCTTGAAGATGCATCCTTGAAGGCTAATTTACCTCGTTCATAATAGGCTGAAGCCGTTTGCCCCAGCCGCAAATAGAGTTCTAAATGGATATGTTTGTCATCACTGTCCTCACATACCACAGCGTGGTCGAGGATCGTGGCAACCACTTCTGATTGGATCGGCTCCTTGCAGTTCAGATCTGCCCATAATGCCTTTTCCAGCGCAGCCGTGTCCGTGGCTGCGATTTGCTTTTGCTGCTCCTGTTGCTGCAAGGAAATCGTTTGTGTTTGCAGCGAGGTGATCTGTTCATTGAAGCGGCTATTCCGCTTTTTGAACTCCTGCATGGTAATGGCGTCGGCCATGCTCAGTTCCAGCAGTTTTTCCTTCTTGTCCTCCAACTGCTGTATCTGCATTTGTAACCGGGAGATTTCCTTAGAGTGGTCTTCTTTCTTCTGTGTATTTGTAACGGAATCCAACACCATGCGGATAATCTGTCTCTGGTGCTTTACCAGCTTCTGAAACTGCTCTGCCAAAATAGTATCCAGTTCCGTGGTGCGAATGGTAGGCAGATCACAGCCCGCTTTTCCGTGTTCACGGTACATCTTACATTTCCAGAACTCCGTTTCTCCCTCCTGCGTTTTGAAGGATTGCCGGTGAAAGGATGTTCCATGCTTTCCACAGATGATCTTGCCGCTGTAGGGATACCGGCTCTGATACCCTACGCCACAGGCTTTCGAACGAGCGCTCCTCTGCTTAAAAAGGGCGTTGGCCTTATCCCATACTTCTTCCGACACGATGGCCGGAATATTCGGGTCGGGATAGGATACCCATTCACTTTCGTCGAGGAACGCTGTCTTTTTCTTGCGGTAGTCTAACGATTGGGTCTTGTTGCCGCAATACCAGCCCTTATATTTGGGATTTTGCAGAATGTGTCCGATGGTGCTTGTGTTGAATACATTACCCTGCAAGCTGGTGTAACCACGGCGGGTCAGCTCCTGTGACAAGCTGCGAAGGCCATACTGTCCGGTGGCATAGAGTTCAAATATCTGCTTTACCGCCTCTGCCTGCTCCGGAACAATGGTCAGCTTACAATCCTTTTTATCATAGCCCCACAAGCGATTATTACCCAGTACACGACCGTTCTTGATAGATTGCCGAAAGCCGAATTTCAACCGTTCAGAGAGCTTGCGTACCTCATCCTGTGCCACACCTGCCATGACCACCAATCGGAACTCGCTATCGCTGTCCAGTGTATTGATGTTGTCATTCTGGAATAGAACGCCCACATTGTTCTCCAGCAGCTCCTGCGTGTACTGGATGCTGTCCAGCGTATTGCGGGAGAAGCGAGAGATCTCCTTCGTGATGATGAAGTCAAACATTCCCCGCTGGGCGTCTGCGATCATCCGCAGGAAGCTGTCCCGCTTGTAGGTACTTGTGCCGGAAATGCCCTCGTCTATGTATCCGGGGATGTACGTCCAGTTGGGATTTTTCTGGATGAACTCTGTATAGTATTGAATTTGGTTTTCCAAACTGCCCTGCTGCTCCACTTTCTCGGTAGAAACGCGGGCATAGAAGGTCACGCGCAGCGGCAGGTCATAAATCGACTTGCCCAGCCGCATCTGCTCTCTCAACCATCGAACCGTCATCATGGGTATCGGCCTCCTCAACCATTATTTCTTCCATAGCTTCAGTATCGGAGGTAAAAC
>CAJMMH010000306.1 GCA_905214365.1 uncultured bacterium | reverse complement strand
CGGAAATGTCTGAATTTCATCAACGTACGCACCGCATACGCCTCAAAAATTCAGGCACCTCCGACAAAAAACCTCTCGTAAATTCAGGTACAATGAGATTCCGAGAGCACATCAAAATGTCTGAGGGCAAAATAGTTTGCCCTCTTTGACACCGGATTGCGGGTGCTTTGCGCTCCCGCAATCTGCGCAGACAGACATCCACCTAGAAAGGAAAGGTGATACCTATTAATCATTTAGATCAGAGTAAAATTAGAAATTTTTGTATTATTGCCCATATTGACCACGGCAAATCGACACTGGCGGACCGCATTATTGAGCGGACCGGGCTGCTGACCAGCCGCGAGATGCAGGAGCAGGTGCTTGACAACATGGAGCTTGAGCGCGAGCGCGGCATTACCATTAAGTCGCAGGCTGTCCGCACGATTTACAAAGCGAAGGACGGCGAAGAGTATATCTTCAACCTGATTGATACGCCAGGACACGTTGACTTTAACTATGAAGTATCCAGAAGTCTTGCTGCCTGTGACGGCGCGATTCTGGTTGTTGATGCGGCGCAGGGCATAGAGGCACAGACGTTGGCCAATGTCTATCTGGCGCTGGATCACGATCTGGATATCATTCCGGTCATCAATAAGATTGATCTGCCGAGCGCAGATCCGGACCGTGTTGCCGCGGAAATCGAGGACGTAATCGGGCTGGAGGCGGAGGATGCGCCGCGCATTTCCGCAAAGAACGGGATCAACATTGACGATGTACTGGAGGCAGTTGTTCACAAGCTTCCCGCGCCCAAGGGTGATCCGGAAGCACCGCTTCAGGCACTGATCTTTGATTCAGTGTACGATTCCTACAAGGGAGTCATTGTATTCTGTCGTGTAATGCAGGGAACAATCCGAAAAGGAACCATGGCGCGCATGATGGCGACCGGGGCGTGTGAAAGCGTGGTTGAGGTCGGCTACTTCGGAGCCGGTCAGTTTATTCCGTGTGACGAGCTGTCTGCCGGTATGGTCGGCTATATGACAGCAAGTATTAAAAATGTACGCGATACCCGTGTCGGCGATACGGTTACCGACGATGCGAATCCGGCGTCAGAGCCGCTTCCCGGCTACAAAAAGGTACAGTCCATGGTATACTGCGGCCTGTATCCGGCGGATGGAGCGCGCTACGGCGATCTGCGCGACGCGCTGGAAAAGCTGCAGCTCAATGACGCGTCTCTTCAGTATGAGCCGGAAACATCGGCTGCGTTGGGCTTTGGCTTTCGCTGCGGCTTCCTCGGACTGCTTCATCTGGAGATCATTCAGGAGCGTCTGGAGCGTGAGTACAACCTGGATCTGGTAACGACAGCGCCGGGTGTAGTATACCGGGTATACAAGCAGGACGGGACGATGATGGAACTGACCAATCCGTCCAATATGCCGGATCCGTCGGAGATCGAGCATATGGAAGAGCCGATTGTAGCCGCGCAGATCATGGTAACAAGCGACTATATCGGAGCGATTATGGATCTGTGTCAGGAGCGCCGCGGCGTTTACCTTGGCATGGAGTATATCGAGGAAGGGCGCGCGCTGTTGAAGTATGACCTTCCGCTTAATGAAATCATTTACGATTTCTTTGACGCGTTGAAGTCCCGTTCCCGAGGATACGCTTCGTTTGACTATGAAATGAAGGGATATGTCGCTTCGGATCTGGTGAAGTTGGATATCCTGGTAAATAAGGAAACGGTAGATGCGTTGTCCTTCATCGTCTTTGCGGACAGCGCGTACGAGCGCGGAAGAAAGATGTGTGAGAAGCTGAAGAATGAGATTCCGAGACAGCTGTTTGAGATTCCGATTCAGGCGGCGATTGGCAGCAAGATCATTGCGAGAGAAACGGTTAAAGCGATGCGCAAGGACGTTCTTGCCAAGTGCTATGGCGGCGATATTTCCAGAAAGAAGAAGCTGCTTGAAAAGCAGAAGGAAGGAAAGAAGCGCATGCGCATGGTAGGAAACGTCGAGATTCCGCAGAAGGCGTTTATGAGTGTTCTGAAGCTGGACGAAGAGTAATGAAAAACGAATGCGAAAGAACGGCAGATGTGAGGATTAACAGCGGTTTCGGCTGCGGCGGTCAGAAGGAAAGGAAGAAAGCGCAGACAGAACCTCAGCAATTGCAGAAACATCAGGAGCCGCAGGAGCCGCTTGGGATTTATCTTCATATCCCGTTCTGCGTGCAGAAGTGCGCATACTGTGACTTTCTTTCCGCGCCTGCGGATGAGGCAACCAGGGAGCAATATGTCCAAGCGCTGTGCAGGCAGATTGAAACGGCTGGAAAACGGTTAGAGAACCGGCATGCTGACAGTGTATTTCTTGGCGGCGGGACGCCGACTGTGTTATCCGGCGGGCAGTTGACGCGCATCCTTTCTGCAGTACAGCAGTCATTTTTGCTGACACCGGACGCGGAGATTACTGTCGAGTGCAACCCGGGAACCGCGGATCCGGAAAAGCTTTTGGCGCTTGCAAAAGCAGGAGTGAACCGGCTGAGCATCGGGCTGCAGTCCTCAAAGAATGAAGAGCTGCGTCTTCTTGGCCGGATCCATACCTGGGAAGCCTTTCTGCAGACCTATCAATGGGCAAAGGAAGCTGGTATTGCGGACCGGAGCATTGATCTGATCAGCGCGCTGCCGGGGCAGACCGCAGATTCGTTCCGGGAGGTACTCGATGATGTGCAGAAGCTGCAGCCGGAGCATTTGTCTGTGTACAGTTTGATTGTAGAAGAGGGAACGCCTTTTTATAATCAGTACGCGGGCGGTACTGGTCTTCCTTCCGAGGAAGAGGTGCTGGCAATTGACCGGATGGTTCCGGAGGTATTGGCGCAGGCGGGATATGAACGGTATGAGATTTCCAATTACGCAAAGCCCGGGCATGCGAGCCGTCACAACCTGAAGTACTGGAGCGGTGGCGAGTATCTTGGCCTTGGCCTTGGCGCATCCTCATATCTGCGGACAGACTGCGGCCTGTTTGCGGAGACTTCGTTTTCAATAGAAAACGGAGAAAGCGCGCGGTATGTGCGTTTGAGGGAAACCTCAGATCTGAAGCAATATCTGGAGAAGACCGTATTCTGTCCGGAGGAGATTGAAGCCCTCTCCCTGGCAGATGAAATGGAGGAATACGCGTTTCTGGGACTGCGTAAGTGCCGCGGTTTTTCGGAAGCCGCGTTTGAAGCACGCTTTGGCGTCGGGGCGGAAGCAGTTTTCCATGAGCCGATCCGCCGCTATCGGGCGCTTGGCCTGCTGAAACAGGAACACTGGCGGATATTTCTGACGCCGGAGGGTCTCGAAGTCAGCACTGCGACGGTTGAGATCT
>CAJMMH010000305.1 GCA_905214365.1 uncultured bacterium | reverse complement strand
CCGCGTACGCTTCAAAAATTCAGACACCTCCGACAAAAAATCCTCTCGCAAAGCCGGGCACAACGAGATTCCGAGAGCACATGTCTTGTTTTTCTATGACCTCTTATCTATCTTTATCTACTTTTATTTCTTCTTTTCCGTCTCCTGCTCAATAAACCGGCAAATCTGCTCCGCAGCGTCCGCATGGATCCGCTTATGCTGTTCAGCAATCATTGCTTCTCGTACCTCTGGCTGCTGCATCCTCTCAAATACTCCCGAAACCTCGTCCAGGCTGCAGATTGCCTCGCTCATTCCCCGCGACCGAAAGTATTTCAGATTAAGATCTTCACAGCCTGGAATCGGCGATATATGAACCAGCGGAGTTCCAACAGACGCTGCTTCACTTGTTGTCAATCCGCCCGGCTTGGTCAGAAACAGTTCGCCCGCCTGCATGTACGCAATCATCTGACTGGTATAACCGATCACCTGAACCTGCGGATGTCCCTGATAGGTCTGCGTCAATGTTTCCTGCAGCTGTCGGTTGCTGCCGCAGATAATCACAAGACGCCATTCCGGCTTTGATGCAATGCAGTCAGTCAGTCTGGCAACCAGTCCTCCCAGATCGCCCGCGCCCATGCTTCCGCCTGCCAGAATTACATACCGGCAGTCCTCCTTCAAACCAAGAAGCTCCTTCGCCTGCCCGCGCGTCCGATGCTCCTGGCACTCCTGCCGGACCGGAATCCCAAGCGGAACCATTTTTTCCACAGGGATGCCCCACCGGGCAAACTCCTGCTTCAGATCTTCTGCCGGAATTACATAATAATCGCACTCCGTCTCTTCTGTAAACGGCACACAGACATAATCGGTTGCAATAAATACCGTGAGCGGAAGCGGAACCTGATGCCGCATCATATAAGTCAGAATTTCTGCCGGGAACAGATGAGGCATCAGAACCGCGTCAAACTGTTCTTTCTCCAGATACCGGCGCATCCGTCCGGCCATGCGGCCGTTTACATAATAAACCGGGGATTTAAACGGAATCCGGCGAATCACATTTCCGATTCCGTATACCGTTCCAAATGCTTTCGGAGCACGCTGTACTGACTTTACATAAACAGTTCCGACCCGGTCTGCCAGTTCTTCACTCTTCAATTCATACGGATCAATCATTACTGCTTCATGGCCCAGTTTTTCCAACGCCTGCTTCATAGCATTTCCTGCCGCATTATGCCCGCCGCCCGTACTGCACGATAAAATCAATACCTTCATCCCTTCTTCTCCTTCCGCATCGATAATCTGACCAATCTAACCAACCTGATACTTCCAGTATACCTGCTGTGTCCGATCTGCGCAAGCGAAAACAAGACGGGGCGCCGGGCGCGCAGAAAATTCCTACTGTGAACTGCAACAAAAAAAGAACTGCCGCACACCATTGTATACAGCAGTTCTTCGGTTCTATACCGTTTATTTCAGTGATCTTCTGTCCGATCAATACTCAACCGGAATCAGGCCAACCTTTTCGATAATCGCTTTTCCATCCTCGGAGTAGATGTAGTTGAACAGGCCCTGTACCGCGTCGTTCTGCTCGGAGATTTCTCCCTTAGTTGCCATTACGAACGGTCTTGACAATGCATAATCGCCAGCCAGGATATTCTCCGCAGTCGGTTCTACACCGTCAATCTTCTCCGCATTGACAGAATCATCAACAACATCCAGAGAAACGTAGCCGATTGCTCCCGGTGTGGACGCTACCTTTGCCATAACTGCTCCGGTGTTATCAAGCTCGTTCGCGTATACGCACTGATCCGCAACGTCCAGCAGCTCTTCAAACGCTCCTCTTGTACCGGAACCTGCCTCACGACCGATAACAACGATCGGGCTGTCTTCTCCGCCAAGTGCGGACCAGTTGGTAACTTCACCAAGATAAATGGACTTCAGCTGATCCTGGGTCAGATCGGTTACTGTATTGGACGGATCGGTAACAACCGCAATTCCATCAATCGCTACAATATTTTCAACCAGACCTTTTTCCTTCTCGCTGTCTTTCAGCGCGCGGGACGCGTTTCCGATATCTACGGTTCCATTGCTGACTGCCTCAATTCCTGCTCCTGATCCGGTAAACTCCGGTGTTACATTCAGATCCGGATTCTTGTCGCTGATGTCCTCTGCAATCGCGTTGCAAAGCTTTTCCATCGAGGTAGAACCAGACATGCTTACCGTACCAGAAACTGTCATATAATCAATGCCGACGCTTGTTTCCGCATCCGGAACAATCAGTCCGACCTGCTCAATGATGCTTGCACCTTCCTCAGAATATACATAATCGAAGAATGCCTGAACCAGATCGCTCTGCTCGGTAATTTCGCCCTTAGTTGCCATTACAAACGGACGGTACAGCGCGTAGTCGCCGGACAGAATGTTTTCTGCGGTCGGCTCAACACCTTCCAGCTTCACTGCCTTTACCGAATCATCAACAACATCCAGAGAAACATAGCCGATTGCTCCCGGTGTGGACGCTACCTTTGCCATAACTGCTCCGGTGTTATCAAGCTCGTTCGCGTATACGCACTGATCCGCAACGTCCAGCAGCTCTTCAAACGCTCCTCTTGTACCGGAACCTGCCTCACGGCCAATGACAACGATCGGGCTGTCCTCTCCGCCAAGCGCGGACCAGTTTGTGGTCTCCCCAAGGTAGATTGACTTCAGCTGATCCAGTGTCAGATCATCTACCGCGTTATCCTTATCAACTACAATTGCAATTCCATCGTAAGCAACAATATTCTCAGAAAGTCCTTTTTCCTTTTCGCTGTCCTTCAGCGCACGGGATGCATTTCCGATATCTACAGTTCCATTGCTGACTGCCTCAATTCCTGCTCCTGATCCGGTAAATTCCGGTGCAATGGTAACATCCGGATTCTTATCACTGAAATCCTCTGCAAATGCATTGCAAAGCTTTTCCATGGAAGTAGAACCAGACATCGTAATGGTTCCTGATAATTCCGCGTTCGTCTCAGAAGAAGTCTCCTCTGCAGTTGTTTCCTCAGCCCATACAGATACGCCGCTCATTGCCATCAGTGCAGATGTCAGCACTGCAAGGGATGCTCCAAATCTTCTCATAAAATCCTCGCCTTCTGCCGTTCATACGGCGTTTCGATTCATTTTTATTTTCTTTTTTGTTACATCCAAAGAATAGCACGGACCGCAGACAGCAACTATCATAAGCAGGAAAAAAGAAATTAAAATTCATGTAAAAAATCCCGGCTTCCATTCGCAGAACTGTCTGCTTCTGCAGCTCTGCAAATAAGAAGCCGGGAACTTACAGTTCCTTTTTTATAATATAGGGCGTAAAACCCACTACCTTTAGGTGGTGGGATGTAAGCCCTA
>CAJMMH010000304.1 GCA_905214365.1 uncultured bacterium | reverse complement strand
ATACCGGCGGAGCGTTTGACGGAAGCAGCCTGCGGGTTGAACTGAAGAATCAGCTGACGGCGTTTACATCGGTATGGCATTACGGAGAAACTGGCCATAATTTAAAAGGAACAACCAGGACACTGGACGGAGCTGACGGAGCGGTTCCGCTTGAAGACGGCCTGTTTTCAAGAGAAGGATGGGCGGTCATTTCTGACAAAGGGTCGATTCTTCTGACGGAAGACGGATGGATTGAAACAAGACCGGATCCGGAAGCGGAGGATTTGTATTTCTTTGGATACGGAACCGATTATTCCGGCTGTCTGAAGGATTATTATAAGCTGACCGGAGCCATTCCGGTTCTTCCGAAGTTTGCGCTTGGAAACTGGTGGAGCCGCTACTATAAGTATACGGAAACATCATATCTGGAATTGATGGATCATTTTGAAAACGATGAGATTCCATTTACGGTCGGTGTGATCGATATGGACTGGCATCTGACGGATATTGATCCGAAGTACGGAACCGGCTGGACCGGATATACCTGGAACAGCGAGTATTTCCCGGATCCGAAACGTTTTACCGATGAGCTTCATCGCAGAGGCATGAAGGTAACGCTGAATGACCACCCGGCAGATGGGGTTCGGGCGTATGAAAAACTGTATCCGCCGTTTGCCTCGTATATGGGTGTGGATCAGGAGGCAGGCGAACCGGTTCTGATGGATGTTACAAACCGGCATTTGATGGACGGATATTTTCGTTATGTTTATGAGCCGCTGGAGGCGGACGGCGTTGATTTCTGGTGGATCGACTGGCAGCAGGGAACGAAGACTGCGATTTCCGGGCTTGATCCGCTGTGGATGCTGAACCATTGTCATTATCTTCACAGTCAGAAGAAGGACGGAGAGGGATTGATTTTCTCCCGTTACGCGGGACCTGGAAGTCATCGGTATCCGGTCGGATTTTCCGGTGATACGATTATCACATGGGAATCGCTTGACTTTCAGCCATACTTTACGGCAACAGCATCCAATATCGGGTATGCATGGTGGAGCCATGATATTGGCGGTCATATGGGTGGTTGCAAAAATGATGAGCTTGCGCTCCGGTGGTTCCAGTTCGGCGTATTTTCTCCGATCATGCGTCTTCACAGCTCCTGCAGCGAATTTAACGGAAAGGAGCCGTGGAGATATCGAAGAGAAGCAGAGCTGATTATGGATCGTTTTCTGCGTCTGCGCCATCAGATGATTCCGTACCTCCATACCATGAACCGACGGGTATCCGAGGAAGGCATTCCGCTGATCCGGCCGATGTACTATGAGAATCCGCGCAGACAGGAGGCCTACCAGGTGCCGAATGAATATTATTTCGGCGAGGATCTGATTGTAAGTCCGATTACGCAGCCAATGCGGACGGGCATAAATATGGGAAAGGTGCGGGCATGGTTGCCGGAAGGTATCTGGACCGATCTGTTTACTGGAATGGTTTATCAGGGGGATCGGATGATTGATCTTTACCGCACGCTGGACAGCATTCCGGTACTTGGCAAAGCTGGCAGCATCCTGACACTGGATGCGCGAACAACCGGAAACGCGATTGATAATCCGGCTGCGCTTCGGATTGTTGTATTTGCGGGCGCGGATGGAAGCTTTCGGCTGGATGAGGAAACGGAAGACCGGACCTGGCGTTCGACCCGTTTTTCTTATCAGTGGGGAGATGATGCGGCCTTTGTGATTCGTCCGGAGCATACAAGACAGAACGGAATGCCAAAGCAGCGCTCTTATGAGCTGATATTTATCGGTACGGCTCCCGGTATGACTGCGCAGATGGAAAATGCAGATGGCATGCGGACGGAGCTTGCGGTTCACTACGACAGGGAGAAACAGCGTTCCAGTGTTGTGATTCCGGAACAGGAGATTGATGCGGCGGTTACTGTCGTGACACACAAAACCGCGCTTGCGGATAACCGGATCAACGAACAGATTTTTGAACTGCTGAACCGCGCGGAGATTTCATTTGCAGAGAAAGAACATATTTACGGTATCATACAGAAACGCGGAAACAGAAGCGGTGCATTTTTGCTGGATCAGCTGACGCTTCTTGGACTGGATGAAGACTTGTTCGGCGCGGTAAAAGAAATCCTGACGAGCCTGGACTGATTGGTAAACAAAGGCGGCCGTGAAAATGAATGGCGGAAAGGTGTGATTATATGAATGAGAAATGGTGGAAAGACGCGGTTGTGTATCAGATTTATCCGCGTAGCTTTCAGGATTCGAATGGAGATGGAATTGGAGATTTAAAGGGAATTTATGAGCGGCTGGATTACCTGGCGGAGCTTGGAATTGACGTGATCTGGATGTCTCCGGTTTATAAGTCGCCAAATGATGATAATGGATATGACATCAGCGATTATCAGGATATTATGGATGATTTCGGCACGATGGAAGATTTTGACCGGGTGCTGGACAAGGCGCACCGGCTGAATATTAAAATTATGATGGATCTGGTTGTGAATCATACGTCTGACGAGCACGCATGGAAAGCAAAAAGAGCAAGGACAATCCATACCATGATTATTATATCTGGGCGGATCCGGACAAAAACGGGAATCCGCCGAACCGTTGGGAGTCCTGCTTTAGCGGCTCGGCCTGGGAATACGATGAGAACCTTGGCCAATTTTATCTGCATTCTTTTTCGCGGAAACAGCCGGATCTGAACTGGGATAATCCGAAGCTGCGAGATGAGGTATACCGGATGATGTCCTGGTGGTGCGAGAAGGGAATCGACGGATTCCGGATGGATGTCATCAGTATGATTTCTAAGTATCCGGGACTGCCGGACGGACCGGAAAACGGAAACGGCTATACCGGAAATACCAGCTTTGACGGTCCGAATATCCATAAATATCTGCGCGAGATGAATGAAAAGGTGCTTTCTAAGTACCGCCTGATTACGGTAGGCGAGTGTCCGGGCGTTCCGATGGAGCAGGCAAGAAAATATGCTAATGCCGACGGCAGCGAGCTGGACATGATTTTCCAGTTTGAACATGTGTCTGGCAGCGCACTTACGCCGTCACACTATGGAAAGTGGGACAGCAAAGCAATGACAATGCCGGAACTGAGGGAAAACTGGACCAAATGGCAGAATGGTCTTGATGGATGTGCCTGGAACAGTCTGTTCCAGTCCAATCATGATCAGCCGAGATGCGTTTCCCGGTTCGGCAATGACAGCGCGCAGTATCGTGAGTACTCAGCGAAGATGCTTGCAACGGCGGTTCATTTTCAGAAGGGAACTCCGTATATTTACCAGGCAGAAGAGCTTGGCATGACCAATGCGTACATGGATGAGATTCAGGATTACAAAGATATAGAAAGTCTGAATATTTACA
>CAJMMH010000303.1 GCA_905214365.1 uncultured bacterium | reverse complement strand
GATATCCCTCGGAATCCGGTATCCTTCCGTCAGAAACGCGGACAACAGGCTGGTACAGATAATGTCATCCCCGCACACCACACAGTCAATCCGCTTTGTCATCAGATCATGGACAAGGTTCTGGATAATTCCGTATTTCGTAATGCCAAATTCCAACGGCGCCCATTCATATGGGATTCCTCTCTGATACAGCGCGTTGCAGAATCCACGGTAACGCTGCTGATTCACTGTATATTCCATGTAGTCAAGCACGATTGCGAACCGCCGGTATCCTCTGGAAATCAGGTACGTGGTCAGATCCTCTGCCGCACGTTCATTGTCCGTATCGACCTGAATCACTGCTTCATTCGGAATGCTTCCAGTCACCGCAACCGGAAACTGATTTTCCGTCAGACATCGGATTACCCGGTCGTGCTCCATCGTTCTCGTTAAAATCACACCATCAATTTTCTTCCGCTTAATCAGCCGCTCAATATCCGAATAATCCGCACCGGTCACTCCGGTCAGAATCACGTCATAATCCCGCATCGACGCCTCTTCGCAGATTCCAATCAGACATTCGTGAAAGTATTCACCTGCTGTCCGATACGCGTCCGCCGGGAGTACAACCGCGATATTTCCGGTCTTTTCATCCGTCTTCCGTACCCGCCGTTCCTCTTCCTTTCCGGCAAGTGCCAGCACCTTTTCCCTCGTTTCTTTTCCGATCCGTCCCTTCCCGGACAACGCTCTCGACACCGTACTTTTAGAAACGCCAAGCTGCTCTGCCATCTGTTCTATCGTCATGCCGCCACCTCACCATCGTTGCGCATTCAACTCTTCCGGCATCCGTCCTGAGCCAAATCCGCCATTTGTGTATTTTCACCAGTTTTATTATATTCCTTTTTTGTTTTCCTGTCTATTTGCCCATGAAACAGCTTTTTTTATTTTTCTTGTCTATATTTCACAGTGCCGCTCCGGTATCACAGCGCAACTTTTTTGTTTTTCTTGCGCAACAATATTCAAACTCCTGCCAGCAGACACGACAACCGAATTCGGGCAAAAGATACCGCAAATTGAGACGTGCAGATTACGAGAATGATTTTGCAAACATGCCCCAATACACAAAAAAGACAGGCAAAAAGCATTTTGCTTCTCACCTGTCCTATATGTTTCCACAGCTGCGAGCCGTTTACGTCAATGCGGAAAACAGAAAGATTACAATACCAAGCACTACCAGCACAACACCAGTCGCGCGGTTCAGGGTCTTCGGCTCCGCTTTGTTTGCAAACACAGCCGCAATTCTTGCCCAGATAAAGGTAAAAATAACACACAAAATCAATACTGGGATATCCGGCATTCCGCCGATCGCAAAGTGGGAAACCGCTCCGGTCAGCGCAGTAAATGCCATAATAAATACACTGGTTCCAACCGCTGTCTTCAGCTCATAGCCAAGTACCGATGTCAGAATCAGAAGCATCATCATACCGCCGCCTGCGCCGATGAATCCGCAGATAAAGCCGATCAGCACGCCGCATACCATAGACTGCATTGCCCGCTTCTTCGGATCAACCGCTTCCATCGCCTCCTTCGTTGTCATAACCGGGCGTACAATAAATTTAATTCCAAGCAGGAACGTCATAAATACGCTGAAATTTCCAAGCGTAGACGACGGCATCAGGCTCGATACCCAGCTTCCGACTACCGTAAACAACAGAACGCTGATCATCATAATCATTCCGTTCCTGATGTCCAGATTTTTATTTTTCCCGTAGGTATACGCGGATACCGCGCTCGCAAGGACATCCGAAGACAGCGCGATTCCCACCGCCATATACGGATCCATATGCAAAAAAGTCACTAACATCGGACTGATTACCGCCGCCGCGCTCATCCCGGCAAAGCCGGTTCCGAGTCCCGCGCCCATTCCGGCAAAAAACGTAACCAGAACCATCCATACTATCTCACCCATTGACACTTCTCCTCCATTTCAGCAATATGTGCTCTCAGAATCTCACTCACAACCCCCGGATGTTTTCCGCAATCTGCTTCATGCACCTTGCCATTACCTGCTGATCCGCCTCACTGATCTCTTTGGTAATATCCTGCATAAACTCCTGTTGGATCTTATGACCTGCCTGGATCAGCGGCTCTGCCGCAGCAGTATACTCCAGATAAATCTTCCTTCTGGAATCCGCCGCCGGAATCCGTTCCAAATACCCGGCCTTTACCAGCCGGTCCACATGAAACGATACCAGACTTGGCTGAATCCTCCGGTAACGGCTGACCTCGCTTGCCGTCCGGCAGCCCGGATGGTTCGCAAGAAACATCAGAATATCCACCGCCGTCTGCGGCAAATCGAACTGTTTGCAAAGCGGTTGGCAGCGCTTCTCATAACTCGCCATCAGATGATACATCATCGGCAGCATCTGCCCGCCTCCTGGCATTTCCGTTCTTTCTGTTGTTTCCATTGCTTCTTCCATCTCAGACTCCTTTTTCTTCCAGATTAACTTCGTCCATCCTGCAGCGCATTCCCTTACATTACATGTTCAATTTTGAACTGTTCAATATTGTAACACTATGTTTAGGGAGTGTCAATGGATTTTTTCTTCCCCAAAAAAGTCCCACATTGAAATACATTTTTCGCATTTCAATGCGGGACTCTTCCTTCTTTACATTTTCTCTAAGTTACAATCGTTTCTTTTCCGTTTTTTCAACTTGCTTCTGCATGGTGCAGCTGCACTGCCCAGGTTGCGTCGAATCTTATAATAGTTGGTGATTGATCCTTATTCTCTCCAGATATGAAAATTGAGTATAATGACTCTTGCGGTGCCAGCACAAATTCCAGGGAATTCTTTTTGATCAATTCCATCAATTTCTGATACTGTTCCTGCGAAATTTCCTCCAAATACCATTTTTTTGCTGCAAAACGCTCCGCATAGACAGGACTATTCTCTGCATTCCCAGTCGGTGTTCCAAGAACGGTTCCTGAGTCCATCTCTCCATAACAATTCATCAATGCCTTCCGAAGTATTTCATAATTGTAATTTTCAAATGTAAGTTCCACTCCCGTCAGTCCACAAGTATACAACTGATTCATTCCATCCTGTAATTCTTCTGTTCCAATCAGAAAAGCTACCGATTCTGCCTTTCCCAACACCGTCTCCACTGATGAATAATAAATCAGCTTCAGACCGTCTTCCATTTCTTCTACTGCGTCCGGTTCTCCGTATTCGTGCTTCAGTTCTTCCATTTGTATTAACCACTCAATCTTTTGATCGTTAATAGGAAATACAATATCAGAAACCGAACTCTTTCCGCCCGGTACTTTCACTCCCCCAAATAATGTAAGTAGAAAACTAAGGATTAAAATCAAAATGCCAGATAAATTTAATGCC
>CAJMMH010000302.1 GCA_905214365.1 uncultured bacterium | reverse complement strand
GGCAACAAACAGAATATCAAGCGCAATGTTCAGCAGCGACGAAAGCACCAGAAAATGTACCGGTGTTTTCGCATCCCCGACACTCCGCAGCGCCGCCGCGTAAATATTGTAGAGGCAGGTAAACGGCATACCGATAAAAATCACGTGCAGGTAGCTGACTGCTGCCGGAAGTACCTCCGGCGGCGTCTGCATCAGCCGCAGGACTCCTTCGGACGCAATCAGACCACCAATTAAAATCACTGCTGACAGGCTCATCACAAGAAGCAGCGTCATGCCGACCTCATGCTTCAATTCTTCCATTTTTCCGGCTCCGAAGCAATTGCTCATAATGACAGACGCGCCGATACACAGACCGGTGATTCCCAGAATCAGCAGATTCATCACCGGATCGGAGGTTCCGACTGCCGCTAACGCGTCCTGTCCGGCAAACTGGCCGACCACTATGGAGTCCACCATATTATAGGTCAGCTGAAACAGATTTCCCCAGATCAGAGGAATGGCAAACGCAATCAGCTGCTTCCAGATTGTTCCCCTGGTCAGATCTTTTGTTGTTGTCTTCATAGCTTTGTTTCCACCATTTTACTCAAACACCTGACGAATGCTGCTGTAATGCAGGAAGATTCCCTGATCTGCCAGTTCACGGATTTCTTCTGCTGAAGCCAGACGATATCCCATCGTTTCCTCTTCCTGAAGCTTCAGATCTCCCTCGTCAAAGTCCATCTCAAAGCGGTACACATCAACGAAGTAATTATCTCCCTCGCCCGGATTTTCCCGGTGATAGGTAAACTGATAACCGCCCTCGCAGTCTGAAACGTCCAGACCGGTTTCCTCACGGATCTCTCTGGCAACCGCCTCCGCAGACCCTTCTCCCGCCTGCACCGCGCCGCCTGATACTTCCCACCAGCCCGGCGCCCAGGCCTTTGTCATTACCCGGCGGGTAATCAGAAATCTGCCGTCCGGACGATGAATCACGCCAAGCACTGTCAGATGGTATTCCCCATCCTTCAGATGCCAGTCATTACGCTTCATCGTACGCCCGGTCTTCTTCTTTTCCGCATCATAAATATCCCAAAGCTCCATTCTATCTTCCTCTTTCCTGCTCGTTTCTTTTCCTCATTTGCCAAACACGCTCCAGTATAACACATCTTCCCACACCTGAACAGCCGGAAAATCCGTGTACCTGCTTTGTCTGCCAAAAATTATACCCCATTTCTCTCTGCGGAATCAAGAAGAAATGGGGTATTTCCCGTCAGTTATTTACATATCAGGCATAATGATATTTCTTTCGTTTCAGTACCAGCAGCGCGCCCGCTACTAAAACTGCCATGACTTCCGCTACGACAATGGAATACCAGATTCCATCGATGTCAAACAGCCGCGGCAGCAAAAGGACAGCTCCCGTCTGAAAGACCAGGGTACGGAGAAACGAAATCAAAGCGGAAGTCGGTCCGTCGTTCAGCGCAGTGAAGAAACCAGAACCAAAGATCGCAAATCCCGCAAACAGGAACGAGAAGGAATAAATCTGGAACGCGTGAACGGTAATCTCCAGCAGTTCCTCATCGTAACCAACGTACAGATGGGCAAGCGGCCTTGCCAGAATCTCGGATGCCGCTAACATACAGACAGAAAAGCAGCCGATGATTCCAAGGCTTTTTTTGAAGATCCCCTTCAGCTCGTCATAGTTTCCGGCGCCGTAATGGTATCCGGTAACCGGCGCGGTTCCAACGGAATATCCGATAAACGCCGCGTTGAAGATCATTCCTACGTACATCAGCACGCCGTACGCCGCGATTCCGTTTTCTCCGGCATAGTGAAGCAGCTGCGTATTGTACAGCATTCCTACGATAGACATGGAAATATTGCTCATCAGCTCGGAAGAACCGTTGGTCGCCGCTTTCAGAATCACGCGTCCATCCCACTTTGTGCGCGTCAGCTTCAGCAGACTGGTATTTTTTCTTACGAAATAAAGCAGCGGAAGAATACCGCCGATCAGCTGGCTGACCGCTGTTGCAGCTGCCGCTCCAACCAACCCGTACTTCCACACGCCGACGAGCAAAGCGTCAAGAACCATATTAGTGCCGCCGGATAAGACCGTAACCGCAAGACCAAGCTTGGGCCGTTCCGCAGTCACAAAGAAACTCTGAAACTCCATCTGAAGCATATATGCCGGAAGCGCCGCAAGGATAATCCGTCCGTAAAGCACGCAGTCATCAAGCATATTTCCCTCTGCTCCAAGCATTACAGCAATCGGGCGCAGAAAAATAATTCCAAGAACCGCAACTATAATTCCAACCGCCAATGATACATAGATAAGAAGGGAAAAATGCCGGTTCGCTTCCTCCTTTTTTCCCTTTCCGAGTGTTACTGCCACTAACGCACTTCCTCCGGTTCCGAACATGAATCCAAACGCACCCAAAATGATCAGAAACGGCATAATAAAATTTACTGCTGCAAACTGCGTTTTTCCGACATAATTCGATACAAAGAAACCGTCAACGATACTGTAAATTGAAGTAAATATCATCATAATAATGGACGGCAGCGTGAACCGCAGCAGTCTGCGGCAGTTAAAATGATCAGACAATCTGATCTTCATGATGTCTTCCTCCTCTGATATCGATAACCTGCTTCACCTGCACCTCCAGCAAACCGGTATATTTATGCAGTAAACCAACCATCTGGCGCTGTTCCTCTATGGTAAGCCCATCAAAAGCAAGATCCTCCGCTCTCTTTAATGGCACAGCCACCCGCTCTGCCAATGCCTTTCCCACTTCCGTCAGGCATATCTGCTTGTTCTTGTGGTTATCCGGCTGCGGATTTAATGTCAGGATTCCCTCCTGTTCCATCTTTTTCAGCGCAGAATTGACCGTCTGCATCGGAGAAAAAATCCACTCTGCAAGCGCGGCCTGCGTCCATGGACTGCTGCTCTCATGAAGATAATATAAAATCCTTGACCGGGTATCTGACATGCTGAAGTACCGGGAATATGAATGATAAATCTCATCAATCCGGTGATCATCCTGATAAAAACGAGTCAGCAGTTCTTTTGTTTCTTCTTCCATTCTGTCCTTTCTCTGCAGTCGTACGCTGCCGCATTATTATTTTATCCGAAATCGGATTTTATTGAGTATAGTCCGATTTCGGATAATTGTCAAGTAAAAAATTTCCCGCCTGCGGGATTGATGTCTGCCTCACGCAGCGCATTTTCCCCCGCAAGCGGGAATGATTCCGGAATTGTTTTCTGAATTATTGGAATCCTGCCTTCGGCACAATACGGAAGCATTATCCGGTTATGAGCAAACAGCGACTGCGGATTGCGAAGATCCGCCTGACTGATACCAAAGATTACCAGATTCCCATCTGATCAAAAAATTCTTCTTTCAGCTCCAGCAGAT
>CAJMMH010000301.1 GCA_905214365.1 uncultured bacterium | reverse complement strand
ATCCTGTTTGTGTGAAACAGGAACACTGGCTGTGCAGTGTCCGGCAGGATTTTCAAAGATGCTCTGGTTTATTTTAAATGGATTGTATGATAAAATAAAGGCATGAAACGGAATTGAATGATTCCAAAATGTTATGTATTTTCGGGATTTCAGGCACAAAGTCAGGTGCGGAAAAGATTCCGAGAGTACATTGGTATAACAGGGGGATAGGAAGATGGATCAGAAGTTAGAAACGTTTCTGACACTTTGTCATACGATGCATTATGGACGGGCCGCGGAGCTTCTGAATTTGTCGCAGCCTGCGGTGAGTAAGCATATACAGGCACTGGAGCTGCAGTATGGCGTGAAACTGTTTTCGTACAGCGGCAGGCGGCTGCAGCTGACCAGGCAGGGAGAACGCCTGAAGGAGTATGCGTCATCGCTTCGATACGGGGAAGAGAAGCTGATGCGGGAGCTTCGCGGGGAACAGGGAACGCTGCTGCGCATTGGAGCAACCAAGTCGATTGGTGACTATATTCTGATGCCCGAAATCTGCCGATTTCTGTCCGGTGAGGGAAATCGGCTGGAGTTTCTGGTGGATAATACAGCGAGGCTTTTGGAGCACCTGGAAGCAGGAAAGCTGGACTTTGTGATTCTGGAAGGAATTTTTGATAAGAGACGGTATGATTCATTTTTATTCCGGATGGAGCCTTACATTGGAATCTGCGCGGCCGGGCATCCGTTTGCCGGCCGGCAGATTTCAATGGAAGAGTTGTTCGGAGAGCGGCTGATTCTGCGGGAGAAGGGGTCAGGAACGCGGAATATCCTGGAGCGGGAGCTGGCGAGACTTGGATACAGCGCGGAATCCTTTGCGGACTGCGCCTGCATCAGTTCCTTTAAGTTAATCAAAGAATTGATCAGAGCGGGCTGCGGAGTAAGCTTTTTGTACGAAGCGGTTGTAAAGGATGATGGAGCATTTGGGCATTTCTGCTGTCCGCCTCTGACCGGAAAGCATGAACTGAATGTCGTATATCGGAAAGGAACAGATGTCAAAAATAGTGTGCGGGAGTTTCTGGGACGGTTATAGAAAGTGATTTTAGGTCTGTACCGGAGTACATTTCCATGGTGACTGTTTTCGGCCCGTCGTATTCATCGTTGTGATGGAGCGGATGTTTTATGGTTGCTATTTGTGGAATCCGATGATAAAATTGAGACAGAACGGTGAACAGAAAATGAATCAGGCAAGAAAATAGAGCGCAGCCATTTGTTTTGCCGGATGAGGAAAAGGAGCAGCTGTCCAATGATTACGGAGTTTACGATTACAGACTGGAATTCGTTTGTGCGCGCGATCCGGGATATTGCGGTGCGGGAGCATTATCAGATGTGGTACCGGGGGCAGAAGGATTACGCCTGGGGACTGATTCCGTCAGTGCAGCGGCCGGGGTATCATAGGAAACGCAGCGAGCAGTATATGGCGACGAATTTTATGATCCAGACGATGCGCCTGAAGAGGGATTCGCCGGAGCAGTATGACCGGTCAGGATGGCTGGCGCTGATGCAGCATTACGGTCTGCCGACCCGCCTGCTTGACTGGTCGGAATCTCCGTTGGTTGCACTGTATTTCGCACTGAGTGGAAGCGGAGCAGATGACGCGGCGGTGTGGGTGCTCAATCCGATGCGGCTGAACCGGAAGATGGGCTACGGCGAGTATGTGCCGCCGATGAATTACGGTGGGATTAATGAGTACCTGGAGGGTGCTTTTGACGATAAGCGAAAACATACCGGAAAGATTATTGCGTGCCATGGCGTCGGGAGTGATCTGCGGATGTATGTGCAGCAGTCGGACTTCACGATTCATGATACGCAGGAACAGCTGGATCAGCTGCTGATATCGGATCCGGCGTGCGATTACCTGTACAAGATCCGGATTCCGGCACACAAAAAGCCGGATTTCCTGGAAGAGTTGGATATTCTTGGCATTCATAATAGTACGGTTTATCCGGACATGGAGCATATCGCGGGCGAGCAGCGGAGTGATTTTTTGGAAATGTCGTGAGAAAGTTGAGGGAATTATCGGGAAAAAATGTGATGTTGCACCTTGAAAACAGTAGAAAGCAGTGGTACAATGCTGATTGTTTGTTACGGTTCACAGTAACGTTTGTTTTGGCCGGTATTTTCTGGAGGTTTATGAATTCGGAAGTACCGATGAAACAGAAATCGCAAAAATACAGATATTTGCGAGGACAGACGGAGACAGATTATCTGGATTTCCGCCATGGGGATGCCGAAAGGAGAAAAAATCATGAAGAAACTGCTTGCCCTGCCGCTGACTGCGGCCCTGCTGCTGACTACGCCTGCATTTGCATTCGCTGAGGATGCTTCTTCTGCAGAGCCGACCGAGATCAAGGTTCTGATCCTGCCGAAGTTTGAGAGCGGCGAAATGTCCGGCGATTTTCCAGGTGAGGCTCAGTATTACTATGAAGCATACTGCGAAGGCGGCGAAGAGTATGATATTGTCGGTGGATACGGAGATAACAAGCTGTATGTGAAGGATGGCGTTGCACTGTATGTAACTGGTATGGGCAAGGTAAACACCGCACTGAGCCTTCAGGCAATTCTGATGGATGACCGTTTCGATTTCAGCAATGCGTACATTATGAGCACCGGATGCGCAGGCTCTGCAATTGAGTATGGCGTTATGGGTGATGTTTTTGTCATCACGTCAACCATCGACTTTGATCTGGGCCATCATGCAGATCCGCGTGAGATGACCGAGGAATCCGATACGACCTGGTTCCATGATGAGAGCTATGATGATGCTTCTTATAAGCTTCTGAACCAGGAGCTTTGCGATAAGGTATACGATCTGGTAAAGGATGTCAAGATTGAGACAACCGACAGAACCCGTGCTTATATGGCTGCAGCGTTTGACGATGCAGAGTGGGCAACCCGTGATCCGCAGGTTCTGCGCGGAACGACGGTAACCGCTGACAACTACTGGAAGGGCAAGTATGATCATGAGAACGCGCTTCTGATGACTGAGACTTATGGCTGCCCGGATCCGTATGCACTGACTGAGATGGAGGACAACGCGCTGGCAGTTGCTCTGGATCGTCTTGGCATGCTGGATCGTTACATTATCATCCGTGACTCAGTAAATACTGATGTATTTATGAACGGCGCGACTCCGGAGAGTCTGTGGGATCCGGATTTCGATGAGTCTCTGGCATCCGAGTCCAGCGTTGAGTCTGCTGACATTTTTGCAACCGCAATGGAGAACAACTACAAGGTTGGAAGCGTTGTTGTTGACGCGATCCTTAACGGTGATCTGTAATTGATTCTGAATCCTGCATACTTCCGGAATCCGGCGGTATGCAGGATTTTTGCGCTGCAGAGGTGATCAGCTGCAGGTAGATTATAATGATGAGACAGCCTGGCGCAGAC
>CAJMMH010000300.1 GCA_905214365.1 uncultured bacterium | reverse complement strand
GCAGTTATTCGGTTATGAGCAAGTAGCGAAGCGGATTGCGAATATCCGCTTGACACATGCTCTAGTCCGGAGCGAAACATAAACGATACATGGATCTGGATATGCCGGAGCGGGTATTTCTTCTGCAGAGAAGAGAGACTTGCTTCGGCATAAAAAATATTTTAAAAAAAGTTTTAAAAACTGTTGACAAAGAGATATGAACGTGCTATTTTATAGATGTTAGCACTCGAGGGTGTTGAGTGCTAATAAGAGAAGCGATTGAAACAGAGTTCTGAGAGGAAGGAAGTGAGCAGATTGGAACTGGATGACAGAAAATGGAAGATCTTTACAGCGATCATCAAGAATTATCTGGATACAGGAGAACCGGTTGGCTCACGTACGATTTCCAAGTATACTGACCTGAACCTCAGCTCCGCGACAATTCGTAATGAGATGGCTGATCTGGAAGAGATGGGACTGATCATTCAGCCGCATACCTCCGCCGGAAGGATTCCTTCCGACAAGGGTTACCGGCTTTATGTTGATCATCTGATGGAGGAGAACAGGGACGAGACAAAGGAGATGAACAAAGTTCTGATCCAGCGTGTCGATCGTCTGGAGTTAGTGCTCCGGCAGCTGGCTAAGATGTTGGCGGCGAACACAAATTACGCGACGATGATCTCCGGTCCTCAGTTCCAGGGAAGCAAGCTCAAGTATCTGCAGCTGTCAAGAGTGGAAGAGAAACGGCTTCTTGCGGTTATGGTGCTCGAAGGAAATATCATCAAGAACACAATGCTTGATGTAGACGAGGACATTCCGGAAGAAGGACTTTTGAAGCTCAATGTATTGCTTAACAGCGCATTGAACGGATTGACGATCGAGCAGATCAATCTGGGACTGATGACACAGCTGAAGGATCAGGCGGGAGAACACGCAAACGTAGTATCCCAGGTGCTTGAAGCCGTTGCTCAGGCGATCAGGCACGATGCTGAGACACCTCAGATTTATACCAGCGGCGCAACCAATATTTTCCGGTATCCGGAACTGGTGGATGGCGAGGGAGCGACTAAGCTGATCTCAACGCTGGAGGAGAAGAAGGAGCTTGCCAAGCTGCTTCAGACCCCTGAGGATAAGGACAGCGGAAACGATATTCAGGTGTATATTGGCGATGAGTCTCCGGTGCAGGACATGAAGGACTGCAGCGTGATCACCGCGAAGTACGATCTGGGTGACGGCGTGACCGGAACGGTCGGAGTCATCGGGCCGAAACGGATGGATTACGAAAAGGTAGTCGGAACGCTGAAAACCCTGCGTGAGCAGCTGGATGATATTTATAAAAAGAAGTAGAAACCTGACAGGAAAAGAAAGGCGGATCTATCGTGGCGGAAGAAAAAATCAATATCACAAATGGAGAAGACAGCGAGGAAGAGCTGGTACGCGAACCTGAGAAAGTTCAGGATGCGGAACAGACCGCTGAAAAGGAAGCTGATTCCGAGCCGGCAGATGGTGAGTCTGATGCTTCCACAGAGGGAAAAGACAAGAAAAAGCTGTTTGGCAAAAAGGACAAGAAGGATAAAAAAGACAGACAGATCGAAGATCTGACCACTCAGGTAGCAGACCTGACGGACCGTCTCAAGCGCAGTATGGCGGAGTTCGACAACTACCGCAAGCGCACGGAGAAGGAAAAGGCAGCGATGTTTGACATGGGTGCAAAGGCAATGATCGAAAAGATCCTTCCGGTTGTTGATAATTTTGAACGCGGTCTGGCGCAGGTACCCGAGGAGCAGCGCTCCGATGCGTTTGTAGACGGTATGGATAAAGTTTACAAGCAGATGGTTAAGAATCTGACCGAGGCCGGACTGGAGCCGATCGATGCGGTCGGTAAGAATTTTGATCCGAATCTTCATAATGCGGTGATGCATGTTGAGGATGAGAATCTTGGAGAGAATGTTGTGGCCAATGAGTTCCAGAAGGGTTACACCTACAAGGGATCTGTAGTCAGACATTCGATGGTACAGGTTGCCAACTGACAACTGTACATTACGCAGTTTATCAGGTGCCCGATGCGGCAGACGCCGCGGACGGCTGAATATAGATTGATAATTCAGGAGGAAACGATTATGGGAAAGATTATTGGTATTGACTTAGGTACCACCAATTCCTGTGTGGCAGTTATGGAAGGCGGAAAGCCGGTTGTTATCACAAACACTGAGGGTGTCCGCACGACTCCGTCTGTAGTAGCGTTCAGCAAGACCGGTGAGAGACTGGTCGGCGAGCCGGCAAAGCGTCAGGCAGTTACCAACGCGGACAGAACCATCTCTTCTATTAAGAGACACATGGGTACTGATTATAAAGTAACAATTGACGGCAAGCGTTATACACCTCAGGAAATTTCCGCGATGATCCTTCAGAAACTGAAGGCAGACGCAGAAGCTTATCTGGGCGAGAAAGTTACCGAGGCAGTTATTACCGTTCCGGCTTACTTCAATGACGCGCAGCGTCAGGCTACTAAGGATGCAGGTAAGATTGCAGGCCTTGATGTAAAGCGTATCATTAACGAGCCGACCGCAGCAGCTCTGGCTTATGGTCTGGACAACGAACATGAGCAGAGGATCATGGTTTATGACCTTGGCGGCGGTACATTCGATGTTTCTATCATTGAGATCGGTGACGGAGTTATTGAGGTTCTGGCTACATCCGGTGATAACCACCTGGGCGGCGATGACTTCGACAACAAGGTAACCGAGTGGATGATTTCCGAGTTCAAGAAGGCAGAGGGTGTAGACCTGTCCAACGATAAGATGGCTCTGCAGAGACTGAAGGAAGCGGCTGAGAAGGCAAAGAAAGAGCTGTCCAGCGCAACCACAACCAACATCAACCTTCCGTTCATCACCGCAACGGCAGACGGTCCGAAGCATCTGGACCTGACTCTGACCAGAGCAAAGTTTGATGAGCTGACCAAGGATCTGATCGACCGCACCGTTATCCCGGTACAGAATGCTCTGCGTGACGCAGGCCTGACTGCAGCTGAGCTTGACAAGGTGCTTCTGGTCGGTGGTTCTACCCGTATGATCTCCGCACAGGATAAGGTTCGTGCCCTGACCGGTAAGGAGCCGTCCAAGACCCTGAACCCGGATGAGTGCGTAGCAATTGGTGCCTGCATCCAGGGCGGTAAGCTGGCAGGTGAGGCTGGCGCAGGCGACATTCTTCTGCTGGATGTAACTCCGCTGTCTTTGTCCATCGAGACTATGGGAGGAATTGCAACCCGTCTGATCGAGAGAAATACCACCATCCCGACCAAGAAGAGCCAGATCTTCTCGACCGCAGCTGATAACCAGACCGCTGTAGACATCAACGTTGTACAGGGTGAGAGACAGTTCGCAAGAGATAATAAGTCCCTTGGACAGTTCCGTCTGGATGGAATCCCGCCGGCAAGAAGAGGTGTTCCGCAGATCGAGGTTACCTTTGATATCGATGCAAACG
>CAJMMH010000299.1 GCA_905214365.1 uncultured bacterium | reverse complement strand
GACACCTCCGACAAAAAATCCTCTCGCAAAGCCAGGCACAACGAGATTCCGAGAGTACATCGAAAAGAAAAGGAGAAGAGGCCATTGAATAAAGTATTAAAAGCCGCAATCCGCAGAATGTCCCACCACCAGGGTGATATGACGCAGGATTATGAAAAGAGCAGAAAAAAAGAAAAGATGTATCCGTATTATAAAGGAAGAAGCTGCAATACGATGGATCGAGTCCTTCATGTGGAGGATCATGAGATTCTGCTTCGTACATTCAGCTTTGACGGAAAAATAGCGCCGGTAATCCTCTTCTTCCATGGAGGCGGTTTTGTAACCGGTGATTTTGACAGCTACGGCAATGTCTGCGCCAACTTGTCCGAGCGGACCGGCTACAAAGTCGTGTCTGTTAATTACCGTCTCGCGCCGGAGCATAAGTTTCCGCAGGGACTGATGGACTGCTACGCGGCGATGCAGGCGGTACTGGAGCATTGCGAAGATTGGTATCAGGTAAAGCCGGAAGACGTTGTCATTATGGGAGACAGTGCCGGAGGAACGATCTGCTCTGTTCTTGGTATGATGGCACGTGATAAAAAAGAGCGCATGCCGAGGCGACAGGTACTGATTTATCCGGCAGCGTACGGTTCCTACGGGGAAGAAAATCCGTATCCATCGATGGAAGTAAATGGAAGCGACTACCTTCTGACCCGCGCACTGATGTGCGAGTACATGGAACTGTACCGAAACAGCGAGGAAGATCTGAATAATCCCTATTTTGCTCCGCTCAGGAATAAGGACTTTTCCAATCTGCCGGAGACACTTGTGATAACGATGGAGTACGATCCGCTGCGGGATGAGGGAGAGGCGCTCGGCGTAAAGATGAAGGAAGCAGGCTGCCAGGTAACATTCTGCAGAGTGGATGACGGCATTCACGGGATGGTGCTTCTGCCGCCGGTATTCCCTGGCGCAAAAGAAATTTATCAGGCAATCGAGTCCTTCTTATGCCCGGTTGCAGAGGAATTTTATCTCACTCACTATGCACAGCGGGAAGCATCAGAAACGAGCAGGCTGCCTGGGACGGAATCTGGATCGGTGAAGAATAATAAATCAGAACCGGATGATCAAAAAGAGAACCGGAAAGAGTCAGGCAAGCAGCGGAGAAAAGAAGAGAAACGCCAGGAAAAAGAAGAAAAACGCCGGGAAAAGGAAAAAAGAAAAAAAGAAAAATCAGAGAATGAAAATATAGAAAGAGAACCGGCAAAAGGAAGCGGATGGCAGGCCCCGGAATTGTCAAAAGAAAAAGAAAACGATGGAAACAATAAAAGCGAGGCGATGGAACCATGAGAAAGAAGAAAAGACCCGGATGGCTGAAGCTGGATAATGCGGCGAAGGTATTTCCGGCGCTTGCAAATCGAAGAGACAGCAGGGTATTCCGCTTTGCCTGCCAGCTGAAGGAACCTGTTGACCGGGACTGCCTGCAGCAGGCGGCGGAGCAGACGCTCGAAGAGTTCCCAATGTTTACCAACATCATCCGGCACGGCATGTTCTGGTATTATCTGGAGGAGTCAGGAGAACTTCCAATTGTCCATGAGGAGGATCGGGTTGTCTGCAGCCGCCTGTACGATAAAAACGCGCATCATCTGCTGATTGATATTTCTTATTATAAATGCCGGATTAATCTGGAGATCTTTCATGCCATTACAGATGGAACCGGAGCGCTGATGTTCTTAAAGACGATGGTTGCCAATTATCTGAAGCTTCGGCACAGAGAGGAGCTGGAAGGAAAAGAGATGTCCCTTGGAAGTGACAGTACATTTAAAGAAAAGCAGTCCGACAGCTTTGATCAGTATTACGAAAAGCAGGGAAAAACAGGCGGCGGTATGTCGTTTCTGGGGGAAAAATCCGGTTCGATTTTTCATTTCCGGGAACCGGCGACACCGGATTACCGGCAGCTGGTGACGGAAGGTGTTGTCAGCACAAAGCGGATTCTTGCGGCGGCCAAGGGCTGCGGCACCACAGTCACTGTATTTTTGACCGCGCAGCTGATTCTTGCGATTTACGATGCGATGGAGCCGAAGGACAAAAAGAAAGCAGTCCGTATTATGGTTCCTGTCAACCTGCGCAGCTATTTCCCATCGGCAACTGTCCGGAACTTTTTTGGATTGATTCCAGTCACATACGACCAGAAAAAACAGGGAGACAGGCTGGAGGACGTCATTCCGGCTGTCGCGGAGATTTTCCAGAAGGAACTGACCAGGGAAAAGCTGGAGCAGATGATTGCCGGACAGGTCAGTCTCGAAAAGCATATGGCGGCGCGTGCGGTTCCGCTCCTGATCAAAGATATCAGCATGGAGCTGTCAAGCCAGATTGCTGGAGTAAGACAGACCATGTATCTTTCCAATATCGGACGGATTACCATGCCGGAGGCGTTATCTGGGTATGTGGAGCTGTTTGATGTATTTATCAGCTGCTCCGGGCGGCAGATTTGTATGTGCTCTTATGGCGACCGGATGGTGATTACATTTGCCGGATGTTCGCGGCCAAAAGATACGGAGCGGGCGTTTTTCCGCCGGATTGCGGCATATGATCCGGACATGGTTATTAATACAAATTATTCGGGAAAGGGGGCTGAGGTATGAGCGGATCGGATGAGCGGACGTCATGTCCGAAATGCGGACTTACCTTTTCCGGAACCAGGGAATATTGCCCGCTTTGCGGCAAAAAAATCGGAGATGGCAGCCGGGAAGAAGATTTTTCCTGTTTCCCGGTGATTCCGCTGCAGAAGCAAAATCATATTTTTCTTCAGATCGTAACGTTCGCGGCACTAGCGGTACTTCTGGTAACGGCGATTGTTGACCGTATGCTTGTGTATCATGGTTATGATGGAAACCGCTTTTTCCTTCCAATGTTTATCGGCGTGGTCGGGGGATACGCGATTCTGATGGTTGGACGGCGCAAGTGGAAGAATATCCGGAAAATGGTTATGTATGAAGTCATCATCGGACTCTTACTCTGCATGCTGTATGACTGGTATACCGGGAAAAGCGGCTGGAGCATTAATATCATCTTTCCGTTGGCAGTTGTCGGGATGAATCTGTTGTATTTCATCCTTGCGTTTGCGGACCGTTCCCATCAGACGGACTACGGAATCTATTTCCTGATTACGATTATCGGAACGGCAATCGTTGTAATTCTGATGCTGACCGGCGTGATCGTCAATACGGAGCTGGCAACTGCGACATCCGGAATCGGAATCCTTCTGCTATTAGCGAAGATTATCTTCCAGGGGAAAGATTTCTTTTCCGAATTGTCAAGACGATTACACCTTTGATACGTCCTGGTTCCCCGAAAAATGCAGGAAGCTAGTTGGTATTTGTGGATCAGGTGTTAGAAAACGTCTGCGGCAAAGCGAAAGAAAACAGAATAGAGCGGCGCATTTTAACAAATCAAGGAAGTCCCCTGCTTCAATTGCGAAGAGCAATAAGCAGT
>CAJMMH010000298.1 GCA_905214365.1 uncultured bacterium | reverse complement strand
AGTATTATTACTGTTTACACTGCGCTCAAATAGTAACGGATTTTGCCACGGCGTGAACAGCAGCGTTATTTGGTTTCGTTCTGGCTCTGGAACACTGCTTCCTTCAGCGAAATGTAGTGTGGAATATACAGCGCGAAGAAGGTAACGCACCCGCAGTTGACAACCAGGCAGAAGGGATATACCCAGGTCATCGACTGGATGGTAAGCATCAGCAGAAGACAGGCAACCCAGGAAATCGCCATGGTTCCCTTTAAATTAAAGTAATCCCGCTTGGACTTGGTTGTCTTGTTGATTGGAATAATCAGCGCAAGCCCTCCGGCGAGACCGGCGGCGATCAGGCAAAAGGTATCAAACGGGGCAAGAAGCAGCGGGCGCTGCAGACAGCGGATCACGATCTCGGCAATTGTGCAGGCGGTGCCTGCTGCAAACAGGATCCAGGGAAGGACATGCAGACGGAATCGGGACGTTTTTTCCATAAATAAAGACTCCTTTCAGACGATATGTTCCAATCATACAATCCGGTGGAAGAAAAGTCAAGTTTGGTTACTGCTCACGCTATGCTCGAACAATAACGGAGGCAGAAAACGCTTTATCGGGTACAGGTATATCTGGTGGATTCCTGGATGCGGAAACACCGAAAAACACCGGATACTGTTCACGATAGGAATTTTCTGAACTGAAAATTCCGTAAGATAACGTAGTGGTTGTGGGATTTTGCCGATTCTGCATGCGAAGCATCGGCAAAATCCGTTACTGTTTGAGCGCAGCGTGAACAGTAACAATCTTTCCGCTCTTTTCGCAAAATTCGCATACGATTCATTGAAGAGAGGTAATATCTGTATTATGAAGGAAAAAATCATGAACTGTCAGTTGATTCGCTGGGCAACCAACCTGAAAATCAGCAGATGGGCCGCCTCGAATCCATTTTTTTCCCGTTTCTGTAACTATGAAGTCATCAGTTATCTGATCTGCGGCGTGCTGACAACAGTTGTTGATTATGTCAGTTACTTTGTCTGCCGCTCCTTCGGCGCCGGTACGGGAATCGCTACAACAATTGCGTGGATTCTTGCTGTTATTTTTGCTTATTTTGTCAATAAGATTTTTGTCTTTTTCAGTACCGACTGGAGCCTTGGCGGTCTGCGGAGGGAGCTTGTTCCGTTTATTTCCTGCCGTATTTTCTCCTATGTGCTGAATCTGGTACTGATGCTTGTGACGGTTGACCTGCTTCACTGGAATGAGGTTCTGATGAAAATCGGATGCAATGTCATTGTCATGATCCTGAACTACTTCGGAAGCAAGCTATTTGTTTTCCGCAAATCTTCATCGAAAGGAGTCGCTATTCATGATCGCAGCAATTAAATTTCCTGTCCGTCCAAAAAAGAGGCTGTCCAATGGAAAGCCTGGATTTCTGGACAATCCGCGCCTTCCATATCTGGTTTCCTTTTTTGTTCCGATTCTGGTTATGCTGATTGTTTTTGCCGGAAATTCTATTTTTCCTTTTGGAAACCGCAGTTTCCTGCGCACGGATCTTTACCATCAGTACGCGCCCTTTTTCCAGGAGTATAAGGACAAGCTTTCCTCGCTTGACAGCCTGTACTATACCTGGGATATCGGCCTTGGGACCAACTTTATGGCGTTATATGCCTATTATCTGTCCAGCCCGCTGAACTGGCTTCTGATTTTGTGTCCGCGCTCTCTGGTCATTGAATTTATTACCTACGGAATTGTACTCCGTATGGCGCTTTCCAGTCTGGCGCTGACCTATTATCTGAATAAGCACAATAATACCAACAGCCTTGGCGCTGCTTTTTTCGGCATTTTCTATGGTCTGAGCGGCTACATGGCTGCTTACAGCTGGAATATCATGTGGCTGGACTGCCTCGTTCTGTTCCCGTTGATTGTCCTGGGCTTAGAACGGCTGATCAAGGAGAACCGCTGCCTGCTCTACTGCCTGACGCTGGCACTGTGCATTTATTCCAACTACTATATTTCCATCATGATCTGCATCAGCCTGGTTCTGCTGTTTGCAGTCAAGCTGATCCTGTACCGTGGCGAGGACACCAATTATCCGCTGAAGGTACTGAATTTCGCGCTGTATTCCCTGCTTGCCGGAGGACTTGCTGCAGTCATGCTAATTCCGGAAATTTCAGCGCTGTCCACCACGGCCTCCGGAAGCTTCAGCTTCCCGGACAAATGGAACTCTTATTTTTCCATCTTTGATATGCTCAGCCGCCACCTGATCGATACCACCGTTGAAATCGGACTGGACCACTGGCCGAATATCTACTGCGGCATCGCGGTCCTTTTGTTCTTCCCGCTCTACCTGATGAACCGTAAGATTCCGTTCCGTGAAAAGATCGCTTATGGTCTGCTTCTTCTGTTTTTCCTGCTCAGCTTCAGCACTAATAAGCTGAATTTTATCTGGCATGGCTTCCATTATCCTAATTCCCTGCCATGCCGCCAGTCCTTTATTTATATTTTCCTAGTACTGGCTCTCTGCTATCAGGGATATCTCGGACTGAAGCAACGGACAGCAAAGGATATCCTGAAGTGTCTGTGCTTTGCCGCCGCGTTTGTGATTCTCGCAGAAAAGCTTGGCGCAGAATATACCTCAGATACGGCAGGAAAGGATGGATACTACTATATCTGGTACAGCTTTTATCTTTCTCTTGCGTTTCTGCTCTACTATGCCGGTCTGCTCCGCGTGCGCGTTACCGGCCACAAAAAATGGCGGGGACTGCTGTTTGCCGGAGCGCTTGCCGGTGTCCTGGTGGAATCTTCTCTCAATATGGCATACACCAGTGTCACAACGGTCAGCCGTACGGATTATGTAAAGGATGATGAAGCGGTCCGCAATATTTCCGCTCTTCTGGAAAAGGAAAACGCAGGCGATTTCTTCCGCACGGAAAAGCTGACCGGAACCCGCCGCACAAAAAATGACGGCGCATGGCTGGATTACCGCTCGGCATCCATCTTCTCTTCCACTGCCTATGCGGATCTGACGGCATTTTATAAGAAGCTCGGTCTGGAATCCTCTACCAACGCCTACGGCACAGTGAATGGCTTGTCCTGGCCTGCCTGCATGCTTCTCGGCATTCGCTACTGCTTCTCGTCCTCGCTTCTGACGGACAACGAATTCCAGTCGCTGAAGTACTCCGCCTCCACGGAGCAGCCGGAAACAATCCATGACGCGGATTCTGACTCCGCGACCGATAACCTGTACTTCTATGAAAATACGTACGCGCTGCCGCTTGCTTTCCTGGTTGACAGCAATCTTGCTTCCGACTGGGACACCTCCGGCGTCAACCCGGCTGATAACTGGAACAGTCTGGCCCATGCGCTCGGTATTGAAAAGGATCTGTTCGTTGCCCAGGACTTTATCACAGGAAATGATACGGCAACGGTTTCCGTCAGCACATCTGACCTGAAGGCCGCCATGGACGAGCTGCTGGATGACCCGGTGAAGAACTACCTGA
>CAJMMH010000297.1 GCA_905214365.1 uncultured bacterium | reverse complement strand
CCCACTGCTTATTGCTCTTCGCAATTGAAGCAGGGGACTTCCTTGATTTGTTAAAATGGATACTTATCCTCTGGCTTCCCGCCGAATGCCAGATACAGGCTGCGCCGGGTAATTCGGATTTTCTTTTATTATAAAGGATTCTATTTGAATTATAAACAGAAAAAACTATTAAGATTTGCTGAAGATATAAAAAAGCAAAAAACATTGAAAGCGGAGATATCCGCCCCGACAATATCTTTCTGACGAAGCTGTCCGATACTCTGTATACCGAAATCCGTCAAAGACTTGTCTTTGCAAATATATCTCCGCTTTATTTCTTTCCTGCTGTCCGCTCTTCTGCATACTCTTTCAGTGTCAGGTGCCTCGTCAGCGTTCCCTCTACAATCAGATCCAAGTACCGGTTTTCTCCCCTGCCGCAGGTAATCAGATAACAGTTATCCCCGGATCGGCCGAAATTATCCACGTAATCTGCTGATGCAGACTCCCTGGATACCGCAAAAATATCTGTTACCTGATATTCATACCGGCCGGTTTCCGATGTTAATGTAAAGGTATCTCCCACCTGAACATCCTTCAGACGATTAAAGGAAAGGTCCTGCTTGGTATGATTATGACCGTATATACAGAAATGCGTTTTTCCCAGAACATAATCCGGCCTTGCCGCTGTCACCATCCATATATCAAGATCATAATAGATTTCATCCCAGGTTCCTGTATAAACACCTCTCCGAATCTTCGCTGCCGGAACTTCCAGTACACACTGGACATAGCCTTTTGCATAATCCGGTGTATACATAACACCATCGCGCACATACCAGTTATCGTCCGTCCACGTTTCCTCCGGTTCCCGGCTGACCTTTTCCACGCCATCCTCCAGTGTCTCTTTCTCCAAATTCTCCTTTTTATCACTGCCGGCCGGCTCCTGATACATCTTTTCCAGCCATTGTTTTCTGTCCGTGTTTCCGGAATCCGCCCACGCAATCAGATCATCCAGGTATGCATCTGCCAGATCCTCTTCCGTATTCTGTCGTTCAACTGCGTCATAATTATAAAAATACAGATAGTAGATCCCGCCCGCAGTAAACAGGCAGCCAAATATCAGCAGTATTATCACTGGCATCCATGATTTTTTCTGCTTCATTTTCTCATCTTTCTCTGCACAGACAGAATTGCCGCAAGGCCGATCAGCAAAATTCCAACTGCCAGAAACGCCATTCCAAGATACGGCGAAATATCATTCACGCCAAGAATCGGATTCTCCGGCGATACCGGTCCTGGTGTAGTCGGTACAACCGGCGCCGGTGTGGTTTCCTCCGGAGCTGTCGGCGCCGTCGTTTCTTCGGTTGTTTCTTCTGCGGTCTCCTCGGTCGTCGCTTCGGATTCTTCGGTTGTCTCTTCTGTCGATTCCTCAGTTGACTCTTCCGGACGAAGAGTAAATTTCGGAATCAGTACATTCTGATACAGAAGATTCCCATTTTCATCCCGGCCCGGAAGCAGAAGAAGAGAAGACGCAATCACTTCATACTCATCCGCTTTTCCAGGAATTACCAGATACATGCCTTCCGCCAAAGAATCTGCTTTCGCTTCTCCGTTCTTATTTGTTGTAATTGCAGCAGCTGGCTCAATCTTCTGACTGCTTACCCATTCACTGAGCTTTTCGATTAATACTTCTGTTTCTTCCGCTGTTGAAACTGAAAACGTCAGTCCGCATTTGGCAAATGCCGCAGTCAATGCCCACTGTCCATTTCTGTCTGTCTCAATTCCATCTGTTACCTGATACAAGGAAAATGAAATTCCCTCTCTGTTTCTTCCGGAATCAGGCATCTGAATTGTCAGGGAAACCGACGGCTCCTCCGCCTTGACCTCTTCTCCAGCGCTCCATACAAGCACTGCCAAAGTGAAAACCAGAATTCCGGCCAGCCATTTTTTCATCGTTTTCATCACTCTCACCATTTTTATCTCTCCCCTTTCCGATTTATGCCGTCAGATTTTCTGTTCCGGTAATGAACCAGCAGCCATATCAGAAGAATCAGCAGCATCGGAACCGCCGCCACCGGCGCTACCAGCTGCGGATCAATCTGAATCGCGTCTGCTGTGACACGAATGCTTTTTGCCTCCTTTTTATTTTCCACACGGTGTCCTCTTACCAGAAGTCGGTGTGTGTTTATACCATAGGGCGTACAAGTGACCAGTGTGCATAAATCCTTTCCCTCTTCGATTTCCAGATCAGACAAATCCCCCGGCTCTACAATCCGGATCTGATCTACCTCATAGGTCAGCGTTTCATCTAACACCCGAATAACAAATTCATCGCCAATCACAAGTTCATCCAGATTGGTAAATAATTTTGCTGAAGGCAGACCCCGGTGCCCGGATAAAACACAATGTGTCCCGGCTCCTCCGACCGGAAGCGATGAACCTTCAATATGCCCAATCGCAATCTGCAGCACACCCTCATCGGTTCCATGATAAATCGGAAGCGCTACACTGATCTTCGGAATTTCAATATATCCGATAATTCCATTTCCACTGACATCAATGAGCGATTCATATTCCTTTCGCTCTTCATCATCCAGATACAAACGATTCTTTTTCTCTTTCAGCCTCTCATTATATTCTTTTGCTTCCTCCCACAGCATTTCATAATTATTATCATCAATCTCCGCAACCGCTTCTGAATAAGTTGCGATTGCTCTTGACTGATGAAGCGAATTCCAATAGTCACTGACTGTCGGGTACAGCAGTAAAGAGAGACCAGTCAAAAGAATAAGAACCAGTATTACTGTGATCAGATTCTGTTTCAGCCATTTCATCTCTCTCTCCTTACTGTTGTATCCGGGTACGCGGGAAGAATATCCCTCCCGCGCCGCTGGCCAGTATCGGTCAGCCCCGGCTGCAACTTGTTGTTATCTGCTTGATTTGTTACTTATACTTATTATTTACTTACTGCTTTTTTGCCCTTACTTCTGAGCATTCATGCGCCTTCTGGTAACTAACAGAACGACTGCGCCAAGAACCAGAACTGAACCGATTATGTAGAAGAGCTTTACGCCGCGGCCGCCGGTTTCCGGAAGAATACCGCCCTTATTGTTGGCAATTTCAATCGCTCCAATTCCACAATTTTCATCTGTTGTTCCCTTAGTTCCGTCAGCCTTTACGGTAAGATCTATTAATGCATCTTTTGCATCCCCACTAGTCCAGCTCTGACCGTTTGCTGTGTTTGCCTCAATCTCAACCTTTACCAGATCCTTCAGCAAATTGTATTCCGGCGACGGCGCTGCTGTTTCCTTCAGATAATAGGTTCCTGCATCCAGTCCGATTACCTTAAAAAGTCCATCCGCTCCAGATTCCAGCTCCGTTGCATTTTCTTCTGTATCCCACTTGGAAACCTTTCCGTTGGAATCTACAACCGCCCACTTATCCCCAGAGTTCTTTAACTTAAACTTTGCGCCGCTCAGAGGTGCATTATTGTTACCATCAACC
>CAJMMH010000296.1 GCA_905214365.1 uncultured bacterium | reverse complement strand
GACAACCATCAGCACGAAATTTCGCTTGACGGTTTTGAAAGCGGTGAAGCATATTTAGCGGTTTTTGGTGCAGGTTCTTATACCCTTGTTTTTATGGATATCTTTATGAACGGACGTCCCGGAACAGAAATCGCAGCGGATATGCGTCGGATGGACAGCCGGGTACTCCTCGTTTTTCTTACTTCCAGCATGGACTTTATGAGTACTGCATTTTCTGTCCATGCGTTTCACTATATTGTAAAACCTTACCAGAAGGACGATCTGGCGCAATGCCTGACCGATGCCCTGCGGAACCTTCCGGATCCGGAACATTATCTTTCCTTTCCGGTCTGCGGCATTGAACGGAAGCTCCCGTATTCCCAGGTTCTGTGTCTGATCGCTGATTCTCATTATACGCAGATTACCAGCTTAAACGGTGAAGAATTTCGCCCGTGCATTGCGTTCGGGCAGTTTTCCAGGCAGTTAGAACGGGATCGGCGGTTTCTGTTGGTCAGCCGCGGTATTCTCTGCAACATGGATTATATCAAAACGTTTTCGCGTGGAAGCTGTGTCATGAACACCGGTCAGACAATCCCAGTTACGCTGCGCCACGCCAAGCAGCTGGAGCAGTCCTGGCGGAATTACTGTTTTTCCAAACTACACGAAATCATGGATGAAAGGAGATAATCCCTGTGATGTATCTTTCCCGGCTGCTTCAGTTTCTGGTTCTGCTCCCGGCTGCAGCACTCTGTTTCCTTCCCGTACATAATCATCTCCGTCTGAGCCGGACCCGTACAGGCATTTATAACGCATTGCTGTTTCTGATTCTAATTCCGACTCTCGCCGCCGTTTCTGTCGGAACCGGTCTGGATTTTTACCAGCTCCTGTTTCCGGCTACGGTATTTCTGTTCGCCAGCCTCTGTTTTTTTGTTGCCAGCAGCCCTGCCAAGTCTCTTGTTGTCGTACTGCTTTCCATGACAATTATGACATATCCGGCTAACATCTCTCATGTCATTGACGCACTGCTGCACCCGACGGAAAATATCAACGATCTCTGTCTGGTTTCTGCCGGAATGCAGCTCGGCTTCTGCTTTTTATTTGCGTCCGCTCTCGGATATTTTTACTTCTGTTTTCTTGGAAAGCTGATCGATGAACTGGAAGACGACCGCGTCTGGCTGATTACGGCTCCGGTTCCGCTTATTTTTCTGATTATCAACGTAGTGATTCAGCCTAAGTACAACGATACGCTGTATGTACACCGTATCCTTTTTATTTACATTATGCTTTTGATCTGCTCCTTTATCCTTCTGATGATTTTAAGCGCGTTTTTTTATCTGGTGGCAATGAACCTGCTGCAGGGATATGAATCGGCGGAGCGAATCCGCAGTCTGGAAATTCAGGAATACCAGTATCGGAAACAGCTCCAGTGCATGGAACAAATCTCAACGCTGCGCAATGATTTTCTTCAGTCAATCCAAACCGTGCAGACGCTTGCCAAAGACGAAAATCCGCAGGCACTCCGGGCATTTCTCGACCGCTTCTCCGGCTCCCTGTTGTCTGCCGAGACTTCGGGGTTCTGCAAAAATCCGGCAGCGAACGCGGTTCTGAATCACTACGCAGCCGTCATGGACAAAGAACAGATCCGTCGGAACTGGTCGATTTCTCTTCCGGACACACTCTATATCTCAGATGCGGAGCTGTGCGGACTGATCAGTACACTGCTTGATAATGTTCTGGCAGCATGCCTGTCTGTCCCTCCGGAACAGCGGTATCATCATTTTATGATCCGGCTGCTGCATGAGGATGAGCTGTATCTGGTATCCTCCAACAGCTTTAACGGCGTTGTCCGCATGAAACGCGGAGAATACATGTCCACCAGCCACGATGGAGCGGGAATCGGTCTTTCCTCAATGCGCGCAACTGCGGAAGCCTTTGGCGGAAGCGCACGGTTTGCTCATACCGACAACCGGTTTATCACCGATCTTGTCCTAAAAAACTGTTCGGTGATTCACTCGGTCTGACACATTCTGTCTCTGCCTGATACGTTCTGTCGCTGCAGTGTTTTACAGAACTTTCAGTTTAGAGCTTTTCTTCCTGTGGACTGAGATTGTCATTCATTCAGTCTTTCTGCTGTTCGTTCACTGTGTCTTGACGAACCAACATTTTTTTGTTATGGTATAGCTACTGTTTGACAGCGATATACAGTGTTCACGATTTCTGTATATCAATACATACTACTCCGGCAGCTATGGCTCGTATTGCTTCCGGGAAATACCAATTACATTTTAGGAGGATTTTATGAAAAAAACAGTAAAACGTATTGCTTCCGCAGCTCTTGGCACTGCACTGGCTGTATCCGGCCCGTCCGCGGCCTTCGCTTCCGAAGAAGCTGCCACAGTCGTATATGGCACAGCAGTTTCCTTTGCCATTACGTCCCAGGGCGAAACCTTAAGCCTTGATACCATCGCCGCATACAGTGAGGATGGAAATATTTCCTTCAGCTATTCACTGACGATTCCGGCTTCTGTTGTCGGAACTGAAGAACCGGCAAGCTACAGCCTTGACGATGTGCTCCGTATCTGCGGCAGCGACATGTACATCAATGTTGACGCACTCACTGGACTGTACCAGGAAATCAGCGGAGATGACTCTCTTGCTTCCCTTCTTCCGGCATTCGGCATCACGGAATCCTGGCTTAGCATTCAGATTCCGGCTGATGAGACAAACGGTTCCGACGCTTCGGCCGATACGGAATTTGTTACAGATCTGACAGCAGCTCTGACGGAAAGCTTCTCTGCGATGGAGGCAACTACCACTGAGAGCGGCGTTCAGATCGCAATTAATAACGATGCGATTCTGTCTCTGGTTCAGGGCGTTGATTCCGTTCTGACCGCGCATGGCGTTGACCTTGGCTCCATGGCTTCCGGAAATGCGGAAGATATGCTTGCCGAGTATGACTTCACCGCTTTGTTCTCTGATTACATTCAGGCTGCTGCCGAAGGAATTAATGAAGCGGATCCGAGCATTTCCGTGGAAGACGGCGTAAACATGATTTACGAGCTGATTGGCGCAGCGTTTACTCAGGCAGAAGCTTCCGTTACCGAAGAGTTAGAAACCGCCTCTCCGGATGCCGCTCCTTCTGAAACTGCTTCCCTGACTGATCAGGTTTCCGCTCTATTAGAAGCAGTTCCGGTTACCGGTACTCTTTCGATTGATACCGTTGATTCCGCTTCCTCCATCCTTCTCGATGTTCAGGCGGAAACAGACGATGACACCATTGGTCTTCAGGTCGGCATCGCATCGTTCACCGAAGGTGAATTTGCTGCTGTTACCGTTCCGGAATCCTCCACGCAGTTACGCGACGTTGTAAAGACACTTGCGTACACTTACTTCAGTACAATGGAAACCGAAACGGACGCCGCTGAATAATTTTGCTATTCTCCTCTCTCTCATATATGTGCTCTCGGAATCTTTTTGTGCTTGATTTTACGAGAAGATTTTTTGTCA
>CAJMMH010000295.1 GCA_905214365.1 uncultured bacterium | reverse complement strand
CCTGTTCCGTAACCAATATTGCGGACCGCAAATCCAGACAGATGCTGCACCGGGCAAAGAAACAGAATCCGAACGCGGTTGTTGTGGCAGCGGGCTGCTATGTACAGGAAGATCCGGAGGGCGTCAGAAAGGACGAGGCTGTGGATCTGGTAATCGGAAACAACCGAAAGAAGGATCTGGTGCAGCTTCTGGAAGGTTATTTTGAAGGAAAAGAAGAGGATGCGGTCCCGGATCTGAAAAAGCCGTGCGAATATGAAGAACTGGTGATTTCAACGGTAGCGGAGCGCACCAGGGCGTTTGTCAAGGTACAGGACGGATGCAACCAGTTTTGCAGCTACTGTATCATTCCGTTTACGAGAGGACGCGTGCGCAGCCGTCGTCTAGGGGATGTATTAGAAGAGGTAAAGCGGCTGGCAGCCGCAGGCAGAAAAGAAATTGTACTGACCGGGATTCATCTGAGCTCCTATGGCGTGGATCTGGAGGAAAAGACCGGGCTGCTTGATCTGATCCGGGCTATTCATCCGGTTGAGGGGATCGAGCGGATTCGCCTTGGCTCGCTGGAACCAGGCATCATCACGCGGGAATTTGCCGAAGCGCTTTCTGCGCTGCCGAAGGTATGCCCGCATTTCCATCTGTCCCTGCAAAGCGGATGCGGGGAGACGCTGAAGCGGATGAATAGACGTTATACGCCGGAGGAATACTATGAAAAATGCGAGATTCTCCGGTCAGTGTATGAAAATCCGGCGATTACGACCGATGTGATTGTCGGCTTTCCAGGCGAGACGGAAGAAGAATTTGCGAAAACGGAAGCATTTCTTCGCCGGGTACATTTTTTTGAGATGCATATTTTTAAGTATTCGCGCAGAAAAGGGACAAGGGCTGACCGGATGGATAATCAGATTCCGGAGCCCGTAAAGACATCGCGCAGCGAGGTGCTGCTGGCGTTGGAAAAGCAGATGTCCGAAGAGTACCGCAGCCGGTTTGTCGGAAAAGAGGTTCGCGTGCTGCTGGAGGAAGAAACGGAGATCAACGGAGAAATCCGTATGGTTGGGCATACGCCGGAGTACGTACGCTGCGCAGTAAAGACAGACGCACCGTCCGGAACCGTGGTTACAGCATCGGCGGCCGGACTGTATCAGGGCGAAATCCTGTTGGCTGGGGAGCTGACGGGGGAGATATAAAAAAAGGTTGCTTAACGCCTGAAAATGTATTACAATAATTACGCTGGGTAGTTTGGCTGGGTATGTCTGAGGCTTTTGCAGAGCAGGTCATATATGGGAATATTGCCGACAGGCGATATGACCGCTTCGTTTCTGCACGGGCTTTGGAGCCTGTCAGACATGCCGGGAAGGACGTGAAGAAAATGGCAGATTTATCGAACACACAGTTTATTGACATTAATCAGTCCAAGCGGATACAGGTATCGGAAGTGATACAGCGGGTGTATGACGCTTTGGTAGAGAAGGGTTATAATCCGGTGAACCAGATTGTTGGGTATATCATGTCGGGTGATCCTACCTACATTACCAGCTACAATAATGCGAGAAGTCTGATTATGAAGGTAGAGCGCGACGAGATTCTGGAAGAACTGATGAAGACCTATATTGACGCCAGATTCCGCTGATTGCGGCTGCCTGCATATGTGCTGCCTGAACAGGGCGCATACAGGAGAGAACGATGAGAATAATAGGACTTGATTACGGTTCCAAAACAGTCGGGGTTGCCGTGTCGGACACATTGTGTCTGACGGCACAGCCGTTTGAAACGATTGTCAGGAAGGACGAAAACAAGCTGAGACAGACATTAGCGCGGATTGAGGCGATTGCGAAGGAGCAGGAAGCCGGAAAAATTGTGCTTGGACTTCCGAAGAACATGAACAATACGGAGGGAGACCGCGTCCAGAAGACGATGGAGTTCTGCGAGATGCTGAAACGCCGCACTGGTCTTGAGGTTGTGATGTGGGATGAGCGTCTGACGACGGTTGCGGCGGAGCGCGTGCTTCAGGAAAGCGGCGTGCGCAGAGAGCACCGCAAAGAATATATTGACCAGATCGCGGCATCAATGATTCTTCAGGGATATCTGGATCATATCGGCATGCAGAAAACGCAGCAGGAGGATTTGGAATAAAAGGAAACGAAACGTTTCACAGAGCCTGATTCCGGAAACAGAGGAACGGGAAGTCAGCCGGAAACGGGTCTGAGGGGATCCGTTTTGGCAGCTATTCGGAGGAAACATGGAAGAAAAGATTACGTTTGAAACAGAAGACGGACAGAAGGATGAGTTTTATGTGGTTGAAGAGACCAGACTGAACGGAGTCAATTATCTGCTGGTAGCGGATTCCGAGGAAGAGGACGCAGAGTGTCTGATTCTGAAGGATATGTCCGCGGAGGACGAGCAGGAAGCTCTGTATGTGATGGTAGAGGACGACGTGGAGCTTGAAGCAGTGATGAAGGTATTTGCGGAGCTGCTTGAGGATGTTGTAATCGAGGGGTAAGAAAAATATGCGAGAGCGTGCCTGAAAAGCTTCTGACAGCGTTGCAGGCGTTTTTCAGACACGCTCCGGACGGCGGACGGCTGCTTTTTTGCTTTACAGGAAATTGCTTTCCTGTAAAGTAAAAACGCTCCGCGGGGATGCGCACTGCGACGTACAATGTAGATGTCGCAAGCGACCGCCGCAGGCGCGAGAATGTGCCAAGGCCCATTCTTTGTTCTGTATCAGCAAAACAGAGCGGCCGGCTGCGTTTGAGACATGGTTAAAAAAAGAGAAGCATACAGGAATGGACGGCTCGTTTGGGCGTGCCTGGGCAGAATTAAGGTACTCACAGAGGGAAACGGGCAGTTCGGTTAAAAGAAGCGGACGGATAGTACAGGTACAGTTCTGTGCTTTTGAGGGATTCGGACGCGGAACGGAGGTCAGAGATTGAGCAGAACAGAACAGCAGATGCCGGCTGTTAAGATCATCCCGCTTGGCGGAATGGAGCAGATCGGCATGAATATGACTGTCTTTGAGTACGGAGACAGCATTATTGTAGTAGATTGCGGTATGTCGTTTCCAACCGATGAGATGCTTGGAATCGATATGGTAATTCCGGATATTACCTATCTTCAGCAGAATATCGAAAAGGTAAAGGCAGTTTTTATCACGCACGGACATGAGGATCATATTGGTGCGCTTCCGTATTTTCTGAAGTCGGTCAATGTACCGGTATATGCGACCAAGCTGACGCTCGGAATCATCGAGGGCAAGCTTGAAGAACACGGAATCAATAAGTTAGTCAAGAAAAAAATTGTAAAGTATGGTCAGACGATCAGTGCGGGAGACTTTAAGGTTGAGTTCATCAAGACCAACCACAGCATCGCGGACGCGGCTGCGTTTGCAATTTATTCCCCAGCGGGCGTGATTGTCCATACCGGAGATTTCAAGATTGACTACCCTCTCTTCAGCGCTAGGATAATCTACGGTCTTCACCGCATCAATATAAGCCTTC
>CAJMMH010000294.1 GCA_905214365.1 uncultured bacterium | reverse complement strand
CTCCGGCGGAAAATCAGCCGCAAAGCCAGGTGCATAAGAGATTCCGAGAGTACATGATCCTGTATTCCCGGAATTTCGTTGTAAAAAAGGAAGGCATACAACCCCTTCTGGAATTGTATGCCTTCATGCACATACCTGTGATACCTTATTACAACCCGGATTTTCCATCCGATTTCCTTTTACTGCTTTACTTTTTGTCATTTTGTCGGTTTCTATCTTGTTTTCCGGACTTCAGCCCGCTGCGTCAGCTTCCTGCTGCGCTGTATCGACAGCTATTATACCACAGCCTGCTTTCTGTACGCAAGCGTTTTCTGCCCGCGCGCTGCTTTCATCCTGCGCCGCCGTTTCCGGCCGCTGCTGCCAAGATCTGTCGTCTCCGTTAGCTGCCGCGACTCCAATTGGCTGCAGTTCGTTTACTGTCCCGCTTACGCTTCCGTTCTCAGCCGGACTTCCCGCACAACCGCTTCGATCAGCTGACCCATCGACAGATCCGGAACACCAACAATGTAATTGCTGCAGTGATTGACCGGAATTAAAAGCCGTTCCGCATCGCTCTGGCCGACTGCCGCCGCCATGCGCGGCGTAATTTCACCCAGCATCGAATCCGCAATCACAATCCCGACCGGACCGATGATCAGATCCGCCCTTCTGGCGCAGACAATTACCGCGTTTTCCCCGGTTGCTGCCTCGTCCGCTCCCGCCTTCAGCATCGCTGCCGTCGCCATATTGTTGGTTCCGACTGCAGTAATCCACTGCTGCGGACTGCTCTTTTTCAGGGCGGAAATGATCTGCTTTCCGATCCCTCCTCCCTGCGCGTCAATCACTAAAATTCTTTTCTGTTTCAATTATCTTCACTCCACCGTCACGAAAGTGTACTCTCTGCTTCCGTATCCGAGCGCTGCGGCAGCCTCAATGGTATGCACGCCGTTTCTGCTCTCAACACGCTCCAGAAAATGCTTCTGCCCTGGATCGTCTTTTGCCGCATAGACCAGATCCAGGCACGCCTGATCGATGGCAATCGGATCAAGAGATACCAGGATTCCGATATCCTTCATGCACGGATCTTCGGCGACTCTGCAGCAGTCGCAGTCTACTGACAGGTTTTTCATAACATTCACGTAAACGATGTTTCCGTTAAAGTAACGGACAACAGAAGACGCAGCGTCTGCCATGGACTCCAGGAAAGAATCATGATCCGCTGACCAGATCAGCTTCGGATCTCCGGCTCCATGAATATACGCCTTGCCGAACGAGGACGCGCAGCCAATGGAAAGCTGCTTCAGCGCGCCGCCGTATCCGCCCATCGGATGCCCCTTAAAGTGGGACAGCACCAACATTGAATCATAATTTGCCATATCTTTTCCGACATAATTTTTCTGAATCTGCTTTCCGTCCGGGATCGCAAGCTCAAGATCCGGTCCCTCGGCATCCATCAGATCAACCGGAAAATACCGATCCCAACCGTGCTTTTTCATCAGAAGACGGTGCTTTTCCGTGGTATTGCGCGCACCGTCATAAGCAGTGTTGCACTCAACAACCGTTCCGTTTACCGCCTCGATCACCGGTCTCCAGAAATCTGGCCCAAGGAAATTCTGGTTGCCCTCTTCTCCGGAATGAAGCTTGACTGCTACCTTCCCCCTCAGTTCCTTTCCTGCAAGACGATACATCTCAAGTACCTTCTCCGGTGAAATTTCTCTCGTAAAAAATACCTTTGCCATTTCTGTCTCCTTTCCTGCTCTGCTGTTTCATTGTCTGACTGTGTTCCGGTCTGCTTTTTCTGAAAACCACCGCGCAGAATATTCCTTTTTAAGTATAACGCAAAATTCAGGAAAAACAATGGATAAAACATAGAAAAGCCGCAGACAGCTGCCGCCCCTGACGTTTCTGCCTGGAGTCGGCAAAAAGGACCGGAACCCGGACACCTGCCCGGATTCCGATCCTTCTCAACTCTGCTTTTTTAACAAATCAAGGAAGTCCCCTGCTTCAATTGCGAATATCCGCTTGACTTTTATCATCCTGCTCAGAATCTGTCACGCTTCGTCAATCCTGACCGGCGCACGCTCATTACATCATGCCGTCTTTGAGAACGTCGTGGTCTCTTAACAGTTTTTCAATCACAGTTCCCTGAATCACATGAAGCAGCGGCTTCTTTAACGCATTCAGCGGGCCAGGAAGCTCGATTTCCAACGGAGACATGCCGTCCATCAGCTTTACGCTGCTGTCAAGCAGTTCACGGATATCGTAAACGCTTCCCCATACCTCCGGAACACCTCTGTCAACGCCAAGCAGTCCGTAAACCGCTTCCATTGCAGTTCTGACTGAATACTCGGTTGTGAAGATGGTATCTCGCGGAGTCTCGGCAAACTGGCCAAGAAACGCGAAGTTCACGCAGCCGTCCGGGATAACATCCGGTCTGTCGCCCTTTCTTCTCGGCATGAAGAACGCGGTGATATACGGCATCATGGTCGGTACGCAGACAGCGCTGTTCTCTGCCATGTCCTCAATCTCGTCAACCGGAACACCCAGGTGATACAGCCACTCTTCGGTGATTTCCTTACCGGTACACTCCTTCATCGGCTTTTTGATATAGTCACCCGGAACATCCGTAAACAGGCTATATACCCATACACAGACCTGCTTCTTATCCTGTGCCTTGAACTGACCCTGACGGTTGATCGTCCAGCTTAACAGCCACTTGGAATCTCTGCAGCTGACAATACCGCCGGTTACAACCTTGCCGCTTCTCGGATCACGCTTGCAGATGTTCTCGATATACGGGATGATTCTGTCATCCAGCGTCGTAATCGTTGCGGACTCCCAGTTGGTCTTTGCGATATCGGAGCAGAATTTCTCCGGATGTCCGAAGGACGGATCCTGCTTTGCGATGTTCTTCCACAGGCTCCATACGCCGCTGGTACGAACCTCCGCGTCTCCGTTCGGCGCGTGATTCTGATCACCGTAAATTGTGCCCTCGGTGCAGCTTCCGTTGGTAACAAATACCAGATCATTCTCGGTCAGGACAATTCCTTTCTCAACGCCCTTTACCTTGCACTCGATCGCGGTCGCTACCTTCTTGCCGTCCTTGATATCAAAGATTACATTGGTAACTTCGGTGTTGTACTGGAAATCTACGCCTGCAGCCTCCAGATACTTTAGCATCGGCTGAATCAGGGATTCATACTGATTGTACTTGGTAAACTTCAGCGCGCTGAAATCCGGCAGACCGGAAATATGGTGGATAAAGCGCTGGAAGTACAGCTTCATCTCCAGTGCGCTGTGCCAGTTTTCAAACGCGAACATCGTTCTCCAATACAGCCAGAAGTTGGAGTTGAATACCTCATCATCGAATACATCCTCGATGGTCTTGTCGTACAGATCCTCATCCTTCGTCATAAACAGCTTCATGATTTCCATGCAGCCCTTCTGGCTCAGACCGAACTTTCCGTCGGTATGCGCGTCCTGTCCGCGGCTCTCGGTTGCGCGGCACAGAGAGTAGTT
>CAJMMH010000293.1 GCA_905214365.1 uncultured bacterium | reverse complement strand
ACCCGCGACACCTTGATTAAAAGTCAAGTGCTCTACCGACTGAGCTAGTATCCCAGACTGGGCTAGTTGGATTCGAACCAACGTAGTGCAGGAGTCAAAGTCCTGTGCCTTACCGCTTGGCGATAGCCCAAAAGCAAGTACTGCATCACAGACAAGCAGGAACAACACCTGCAGGGTGGGTATAGGGATTCGAACCCTAGGCCTCCAGAGCCACAATCTGGCGCGCTAACCAACTGCGCTATACCCACCATGTTATTTTGCGTACAAGAAAAAGCAGATCGGGGTGACAGGATTCGAACCTGCGGCCTCCTGGTCCCAAACCAGGCGCTCTAGCCAAACTGAGCCACACCCCGTTTCAAGACGCGCCCGCCAAATCTCAACGCAAGAGAGATTATATAACAGATTTCCCGGAATGTCAATACCAAAATTCAAAATTTCCAAAAAAACTTGTTAATTGCGAAAATGATTTTTCAATTGCTTTTATTTTTTCCTCGCCATGCGCCGATATTCTCCCGGCGGCATGCCGAGCATCCGCTTAAAAACTTCTGAAAAATACTTTGCATCTTCATATCCTACTGCCTGCGCAATTTCCGCAATCGGCCGCCTGCTCCCCACAAGCAGCGCACAGCTCTGGTCAATGCGGATTTTCTGCAAATATTGAAGCGCAGCCATCCCTGTTTCCTGCCGGAAACGGCGGCTGATATAGGAAAGACTATAATGATGCGTCTGGCAATAATTCGTTAAAACAGCCCTCTCTCTGCAATTTTTCCGCAAATATCCAACTAGATCGGAGATCATCTCATCCTCGGTTCCTGCCTCTGCATGATTCCGGCTGTTCTGCTGTGAAATTGTGCTTCTCATCATCAAAATCAATATTTCCTTCAGGCTGCTTCGGAACATCTCTTTCCAGCCAAACTCCTTTTTAGAAAACTCCAGCTGAAGGCCATTCAGAAGTCCGCATACACGCCCATCCTGATCATGGAAAATCCGGTTTGCGGTTTTTTCCTGCTCAAATGCCTTACTGTAATAACGAATCATGCAGATACGCAGCATTTCTTCCAGAGAGCGGCAGTCCTCCAGCACATCGTCAATCGCTTCCGGCAGAAACAGGCAATTAATTAACGTGAAATTCTGGCATTCCTGATAGCTGTGAACCGCTCCGTAATCAATGATAAAATAATCCCCTTCCCTCACCCGTTCTTTTTTCCCCGCCAGATTCTGCAGCGCGTTCCCGCCGGTGACATACGCAAGCTCTAAAAAATTATGGTCATGCAGCTCCACATCGCTCTGCTGAAACGGCGTAATATAAACCTGATCCGAACTTTTCACCGAAAGTTCCTGCAGCTTCATGGTATAGTATTTCAAGTCAAATTTCCCCCCTGTTCTGGTTAAATTCAGGTGTTTTTTATCAGCTTATCATCTGCTACAATCAGAGTCAAGAGGAAACATCATATGTGTGCTCCCGGAATTGCGCCGTACCCGAATCTGTGAGATTCCAAGAGCACATATCAAATGTACTCTCGGAGTCTCGTTGTACCTGAATTTACGAGAGGATTTTTTGTCGGAGATGCCTGAATTTTTGAGGCGTACGCGGCGCGTACGTTGATAAAATTCAGACATCTGCGGCAGAAAATCAGCCGCAAAGACAGGTGCATAAGAGATTCCAAGAGTACATATAAACTTAAAGGAGGTATTTTTATGAACTGGAACCCAACATGGATCCGCCCCGCCAATGAACCCGGTGATCCGGCAGCTGTCTTCGGCACATCATTTGTTTCCGAAAAAGCAGTCTCTCAGGCAACGCTGACCATAACCGCTATGGGCGTGTATGAGGCAAAAATCAATGGCAGACGTGTCGGCAAATTTGTCCTTGCTCCTGGTTGGACAAGCTATCACAAGCGTCTTCAGTATCAGGAATATGATGTCACTGATCTGCTGACAGATGGCAAAAATGAAATTGAAGTCACCGTTGGAAACGGCTGGTATCACAGCCGCATGCCCGGATGGACCGGCTGTTCCTACCAGGATGAGCTGCGTGCTCTCCCGCTCGGCCTGACCGCGCAAATGACTCTCACCTTTGATGATGGAAGCAGCCGGGTTATTTCAACGGATGAAAGCTGGAAGGTTTCCGACGGTCCGGTTCGCTTCTCTGATATCTATGACGGAGAAATTTATGACGCGTCAAAGCTTCCGGCACTTGATCAGAATGTTGCCGTATTTGACGGGCCGACCGATACTCTGATTCCGCAGGAGGGCGAAGAAATCCATGAACAGGAACGCTTTGCGGCAAAGAATATCTTTGTCACGCCTAATGGAGAAACTGTGCTCGACTTTGGCCAGAACCTGACCGGATATGTGGAACTGTCTGTAACTGCCAAATCCGGCGACTGCGTGGATCTTTCCTTTGCCGAAGTTATGGACAGGGAAGGAAATTTCTATACAGAAAATTACCGCAGTGCCAAAGCGCAATACCACTATATCTGTAAAGATGGTGCGCAGACCTGGCATCCGCTGCTTACTTTTTACGGGTTCCGTTATATCCGTATCAATGCGTTTCCTGGCGGTGTGGACGCCGTCAGACTAGAAAACTTCACTGCAATCGCAGTTCATTCTGATATGAAGCGGACCGGATTTTTAAGCAGCTCCAATCCTCTGTTAAACCAGCTGTTTTCCAATATTATCTGGGGACAGAAGGACAATTTCCTGGATGTCCCGACAGACTGCCCGCAGCGTGATGAGCGCCTTGGCTGGACCGGAGACGCGCAGGTATTCATCCGTACCGCATGCTTAAACTATGACGCGGAAAAATTCTTTACCAAATGGCTGGCTGATCTTGCCGCTGACCAGCATGAAGATGGCTATGTCGGTCATGTCATCCCAGATCTTCTCCAGAATCCACATGCAAGCAGCGCCTGGGGCGATGCCGCAGCCATTTGTCCGTGGCAGGTCTATCTTGCATTCGGCAATCCGCAGATTCTGCGCAATCAGTATCAGAGTATGAAGCAGTGGATTTCCTATATCACAATGACAACCACGACCAAATACTTATGGACCGGAGGCACACATTACGGCGACTGGCTCGGTCTCGACGCCCCATCCGGCAGCTACAAAGGCTCCAGCAATGAGGACTTTATTGCATCTGCCTTTTATGCGTACTCAACCAGCCTTGTCATCAAAGCAGGAACGGCGCTCGGCGAGGATGTAAGTGAATTAAAAGAGCTTTACGCAAATATTGTCCGCACCTTTCAGGAAACCTGGCCGACCTATCATACCCAGACAGAATGTGTTCTGGCTGCTCACTTTAAACTGGCAAAGAACTGCCAGGCAGCTGCCGACCAGCTGGCAGACATGATCCGTGCCTGCGGAACAAAGCTTCAGACCGGATTTGTCGGCACACCATATCTGCTGCATGTATTGAGCGACTATGGTCACGCTGATCTTGCATGGGATCTGCTCCTGCGTACCCAATACCCATCCTGGCTGTATCCGGTAACCAAGGGCGCTACCACCATCTGGG
>CAJMMH010000292.1 GCA_905214365.1 uncultured bacterium | reverse complement strand
GATGCTACAATAATTACGATACTGTTTTTGCTTGAACAAAGCGTGAACAGGAGCAGACGGAAGCGTCAGGAAAGGGGCGGGAATGATGTTTGAGCGAAAAAAGGCATTAAAAGCAATCGGGGAAAAGCTGCAGGAAGTGCAGATGAACCTGGAAAATAACTATAAAGATCAGACGATTCAGGCGCTTAAAGAGGCGCAGCAGGTATATGAACAGTATAGAAACAGTGGGCTTTTAAAGGAGAAGGACATCGCGCAGATAGAGGCGAAGCTGAAAGAGTATGATGCGATGCTGCAGCACTACGGACATGCCAACGTATCGGAGTTTCTGAAGGAACGGTATTAAGTCATCGGGTCAGCTGCAGTTCCAGAACGTATCGCGAAAGGCAGAAAAGCCAGGAATAAAAAAAGACAGCAAAGGATAAGAATTCGGCAGGAGTACCGGCCCGGATCAGATAGACGGAGGAAATGCACAGTGATGGAAGAAACGAACAGAAAGCCAGGATATCAGAGAGAAACGAAACCAGGGTATCAAATGGGAATAAAGCCAGAAAAAACAGCTGCAAAAAACGCTGAGTTAGAAAAAGCATCCAGCTGCGAAACCGGGACAGCACGGATCCATGCGATTCTTTCTCATATGAGCCTGCGGCAGAAAATTACACAGATGCTGATGGTGGATTTCCGGTACTGGGAAGAGCCGAAGCCAGTGAATGCGGCGCAGGGACAAAAGATACCGGTAACGATTCTGAATGATCCGATCCGGAGCCTGCTGGAGTCCTATCAGTTCGGCGCGATGATTTATTTTGCGCAGAACCTGGAGGATACGCTTCAGTCGAGGCAGCTGTCTGAGGATGTGCAGCGGGCGGCTATGGCAAAGGGCGGACTTCCGATGCTGATCTGTGCGGATCAGGAGGGCGGAATGGTGTACCGTCTGGCATCCGGTACGGCGATGCCTGGAAATATGGCGCTTGGCGCGATTGGAGATTTGGAACAGGCAAAGGAGGCTGGGGCGCTGATTGGCCGGGAGCTTCTGGCAGTCGGCATCAATACCAACCTGGCTCCGGTGGCTGATATCAACAACAACGCAAACAATCCGGTGATCGGGCTTCGTTCCTTTGGTGATGATCCGGAGGCGGTTGGAAAACTGACATGCGCGATGGCGGAAGGACTGGAAATGGCAGGGGTCATTGCCTGTGCCAAACATTTTCCCGGACATGGCGACACGGATATTGATTCCCATTACGGACTGCCGGTTGTCAATCGTTCCGAAGAAGAACTGGAGGCGAATGAGTTTGTTCCGTTCCGGATGGCGGTAAAGCAGGGAATTGATATGATTATGACAGCTCATATCCTGTATCCGAAGCTGGATGATACCAGGGTGTATTCGGAGAAAACCGGGAAACAGGAAGCACTTCCGGCAACGATGTCAAAAAAGATTCTGACTGATCTGCTGCGGAAAAAGATGGGATTTCAGGGTGTGATTGTTACGGACGCGATGAACATGGCGGGTGTTGCGGGTACTTATAATCAGGTACAGTCGATTATACTTGCCGTTATGGCGGGAGCAGATCTGATCTGTATGCCATGTGTGCTGGAAAAGGATGAGGATGCACACAGTCTGGATGCGATCATTGAAGGACTGGAAGCGGCAGTCATGGACGGAAGGCTGGATGAGGAACAGCTGGATCAGTCAGTCAGAAGGATTTTAATGCTGAAAGAAAAGGCGGGGCTGCTTGACGCGTGGGATAGAGACCCAGATGGTACCGGGCTGAAAATGTGGGACGGGAAACCAGACTGCAGCTGTTTAAGCCGGCTGGTTCCATCGGCAGAGCAGGCGCTTGCGATTGTTGGTTCAAAAGAAAACCGGGAACTGGAACGGAAGCTGGCAGCGGATGCCGTGACGTTAATCCGGAACCGGGAGCAGACGATTCCATTATCAGTTTCGGAAATAGAGATGGTGCTGATGCTTTGTCCGTATCAGAATGAAGAGGCGCAGATGGCGATGGGATGGAACCGGGCGAAAGCGGCAGGACGGATTCCGGAGAGTGCAGGAATTGAAATTTTCCGGTTTTCGGAAGAAACAATGAAGAATACCGGAACGCTGGAAGCCCTGTTGGCACGGGCAGATGCGGTGATTGTCAGTTCCGAACTTTCAACAGCAGAGCACATGGCGTATCGCAGCTGGCTGTCTGCTGTACCGCAGTTTGCAGTCACATATTGCAGACAGCATGGGAAAAAATCAATTGTCATGTCTGTGAACCGGCCATATGATGTGCAGCTGTATCCGGATGCGGACGCTGTGCTTGCGGTTTACGGATGCCGCGGTTCTTCCGTTGACGTCACAGAAGCGCTGGTTGGCGGGGCAACCGGAGGTCAGGCTGCATACGGACCGAATATTATTGCCGGAATTGAAGTGATTTTGGGCGTTTGCGAGCCAAAGGGAACGCTTCCGGTGGATATTCCTGCGTTTGATCCCGATGCTGGATGCTATACGGAACAGATTGTTTATCCAAGAGGATATTCCGGTCAAGCGGATATTCGCAATCCCTTGATTTGTTAAAGCTCCCAGGTAAACAGATAGCCGCCGAGGTTATCTTCGGATACAGTTACGTGCTTCCAGCCAGACGGCGCGTCGATAACCGGGCCGCTCTGGTGGGAAATCAGATAAGAGCCGTACTGATAGAAGGCGTCCGGACCAAACAGGTCGATATACTCTTCCAGTGTCAGATATTCATCCATGATGATCCGGGAATGCGGAAGTCCGACATAGCGCAGATGCCACGGCTCATAGGGAATTCCGGTCTGGTTTTCCCCGTAAGAAGGATAGCGGACGATAAAGCCGTAATCCCGGCAGTTGGTGTCAACAAAGCGTCCGGCAGCCGATTTTGTAAATGCCCATCCGCCAAACTGCGGAACATAAAGGTCGAGAGCAAGTCCGGCCTGGTGCTCGCTTGCACCGACTTCAGCGGCAACCGCGCTGTTTTCTTCTGTTTTCTCTTCCTGTTCATCCGCAGTGCGGTATGCTTCACGTACATAAAGCGGGACATCAAACTGTTCCCGTACAGCGGCGGACAGGGCAGCGTAAGCGTCCTGGATGCATGAATTCATCCGCACATCGGTATCTTTATAAGGAGAGATTTCCGGCTGGAAAGAATCAGCAAGCGGATGCGCATCATTGATCAGCATCAGCGCCTGGTTTTGCGTACAGTTCGGATCGGCGAGGAGATTGTCAAGCTGGATGGCGCGTGTGGAGACGGAAACGGCCTGCGGGAGACTGCGTTTGTGAAACGCGGCAGAGAGATCGTTTTGGAGATGAAAGAGCAGGTTTTGATGACTGAACATAAACAGGATACTGCAGCCGAGAACGAGAATAAAGAGAACTGGCAGCAGGATGGAAAGGATGCGTCTGGAACGACGCGTCTTTTTTTTCGATATAGTTGCAGCAGCCATAGGATATTGTTCCTTTCTGAAAAGTATGGGAGCGGCCAGGATCAGGGAATTTGGGAGCTCTGTCCTGTGTGCCAGACACGTT
>CAJMMH010000291.1 GCA_905214365.1 uncultured bacterium | reverse complement strand
GACAAAAAATCTTCTCGTAAAATCAAGCACAAAAAGATTCCGAGAGCACATATAAGAAAGAGAAAAAGGCGCTGCCTGATCAGAAACATGATCGGGCGGCGCCTTTTTTTACTTTACAGGAAATTGCTTTCCTGGTTCCATCACTGCAGGCGGAAACATCCGCAGATCAGTCATCCAGTTCTAGGATCCGGCAGCAGTTCGGATTGTCAATCTTGATCGGCAGTCCGCACATAACCATGATCCCCTTTTCATAGTTCAGCGTGAAGAAGGTCAAGGTTCCGGAGTCATGGTTGACGCTGACGATATGTCTGTCATCCGGGAAGACAGCCAGTTCCTTCGGGTAATCGCCGCTGACCGGAAGGATGAACTTGTTGTAGAGTAGGCCATTTTCCATATCGCGCTCATACATAGCGAGACTGTTGTCTCCTGCATTGGAGCAGAATACATAGTGATCATCACTGGAAAAACGCAGCGCGCAGGCAGCGTTGATCGAGTCGGACTTTTTCGGAAGCGTGGAAACCAACTGCTTGAACTGGAACTTCGGCTGCTGCGGATCCGGGAAATAGTTGTAGACCGTGATGTAATTCTTCAGCTGAGAAACGATATACATGTGGCGACCGTCCTGGGAAAAGTGGATATAGCGCGGACCGGAGTTCAGCTCGCAGTGGATGATATCAACCAGATGCAGATCTCCGTCGTCGCGGTCAAACCGGTAAACCTTGACATTGTCGATTCCGTTGTCAACCATACAAATATACCGCTGATCCGGCGTAAACTGGGCGCAGGTAACATGTGGACGGAAATTACGCTCGGCAACACTTCCATAGCCGCGGTTGAACAGCTCGGAAACGATTGGACCGACGCTGCCGTCCGGAAGGAGACGGAGAACCGTCATCTTGCCGTCATGGTAACCGGATGTGATCAGAAACTCATTGGCCTTATCGGTGGCCAGATAGCACGCGCGCATGCCGCGGATCGTAGCAACGTTGATCAGCTCGAGATCGCCGTTCGGAAGGATGCGGAACGCAGCGACGCCTTCATCGACAACGCTGTAAAGAAAACGATGATCGTGGGAAAACGTCAGATAAGAGGAATTGTTTACCTCAATTTCCTTTCTCTTTGTAAAATATCCTTTTTCTACATCGACGTCAAAGATACAAATTCCCTTGCTCTTTCCGTAAAAGGTATAAGAGCCTACATAAGCTACATATTTTTTTGCCATAAGTAGTGCCTCCTGTGGTCAGTAACCGGGTCAAGTACAAAGCACATAGCTATCCGGTACCAGAGGGGTTAAAATATCGTCTGCCCCTAACATTATGGTCTTATCATAGCACAAAGCCGGATTGATGTAAAGTTGTTACTGTTCATGCTGCGCTCAAACAGTAACGGATTTTGCCGATGCTTTGCATGCAGAATCGGCAAGTCCCCACCCACTGCTTATTGCTCTTCGCAATGGAAGCAGGGGACTTCCTTGATTTGGTAAAGTTTCTATTGCGAATACTATTGACAATTAGTAAAAAAGAGGTATAATCACTCTTCAGAAGTTTAGTTTTACTAAATTCTGAGTTTATGATTTCTGTTAGAACAGAATTGCTAAACCGGAGGTTTATAAAGAAAGAAGGCGGGGCATGATTAACATCGGTGAGCGAATTAAGCAGTACCGGGTCCTGACAGGGCTGACGCAGGAAGAACTTGCGGACAGAACAGAGCTGAGCAAGGGCTTTATTTCCCAGGTGGAGAGGGATCTTACATCTCCGTCGATTGCGACGCTGATGGACATTCTGCAGGCACTCGGCATAACGGTCAGCGAGTTTTTCAATGAAGAGCAGGAACCGCAGATCGTGTTCGGCAAGGAGGATTTTTTTGAAAAAACCGACACTGAGCTTCACAATACGATTCAGTGGATTATTCCAAACGCACAGAAAAATGAGATGGAGCCGATTCTTCTGAAGCTGGAGGCAGGAGGATCGACGTATCCAGATAATCCACATGAAGGCGAGGAGTTCGGATATGTGCTGAGCGGCAGTGTTGTGATTACGCTGGGAAATAAGACCTATCGGGCAAAAAAAGGAGAATCCTTTTATTTTAAATCAGACAAAACGCATGCGCTGAGTTCCAGAACAGGAGCAAGCGTACTGTGGGTGAGTGTGCCGCCGAGCTTTTAACAAATCAAGGAAGTCCCCTGCTTCAATTGCGAATATCCGCTTAACGAAGGCAGAGCGCAGCATGATAAATGGGATATAATGGGAGGTTTACGTAAATGAAGAAAGCAATGGTCGAGCTTCAGGGCATCAGCAAGGCATATGACGGACAGACAATTCTGGATGACCTGAATCTGGAAATATACGAAAATTCATTTGTGACGCTTCTTGGTCCGAGCGGATGCGGAAAGACGACAACACTTCGCATCATCGGCGGATTTGAAACGCCTGATAGGGGAAAGGTACTGTTTGAAGGACAGGATATCACAGCGCTTCCGCCGTATAAGCGCCAGCTGAATACGGTATTTCAGAAGTACGCGCTGTTTACACATATGAATATTGAAGAAAATATTGCGTTCGGCTTAAAAATCAAGAACAAGAGCAAACAGTATATCCGTGATAAAATTTCCTACGCGCTGAAGCTGGTTAATCTGGAAGGGTATGAAAAACGTATGCCGGATTCGCTGAGCGGCGGCCAGCAGCAGCGTATCGCGATTGCCCGCGCAATTGTTAATGAGCCGAAGGTTCTGCTTCTGGATGAGCCGCTCGGCGCACTGGATCTGAAGCTCCGTCAGGACATGCAGTATGAGTTGATACGGATGAAAAAGGAGCTTGGTATTACCTTTATTTATGTCACCCACGATCAGGAAGAAGCGCTGACAATGTCCGATCATATCATTGTTATGAACCAGGGCTACATTCAGCAGCAGGGGTCACCGGAGAAGATTTACAACGAGCCGGAGAATGCCTTCGTTGCCGACTTCATCGGAGACAGCAACATCATCGGTGCGACCTTCGTTCAGGATGAAGTCGTTGAAATTCTCGGAAAGAAGTTTGCGTGCGTGGATAAGGGATTCGGCATCAACCGCCCGGTTGATGTGGTAATCCGCCCAGAAGACGTGGATCTGCTGCCGGAGGGACAGGGAACCCTGGACGGTGTTGTAACGCATCTGATCTTCAAAGGTGTTCATTACGAAATGGAGGTACAGGCAGGCGGTTTTGAGTGGCTGGTACACAGCACGGATATGTTCCCAGTTGGAGCAAAGGTCAGCATTCATGTCGATCCGTTTGATATTCAGATTATGAACAAGCCGGAATCTGAAGACGAGGAGGCGATGGGTGTCCATGAATAAGAAAAAACTTCTGGCTGGTCCGTATCTGATCTGGATGATCGGTTTTACCGTGATTCCACTGCTTCTGATTGCCTGGTATGGTTTTACAGATCGTTCCGGAGGCTTTACACTGGCAAATGTCATGTCGATTGCCAGTCCGGAGCATTTAAAAGCGCCTCGTATGTCGTGCCCGGTGTGAGCCCTGTGATCGTGCCGACAAAGGTGCTCGT
>CAJMMH010000290.1 GCA_905214365.1 uncultured bacterium | reverse complement strand
TTGAGATTGGAAAAGGAGAGTTTGCGGTCATTGTCGGCCCGTCCGGAGCCGGAAAGACCACGGTATTGAATATTCTCGGCGGCATGGACAGCGCAACATCGGGAGTCGTGGAGGTGGACGGTGTCCGGATTGACCGGTTCAGCGGCCGGCAGCTGACAAAGTACCGCAGGGAAGATATCGGATTTATCTTTCAGTTCTATAATCTGGTTCCGAACCTGACAGCCCAGGAGAATGTTGAACTTGCGCTTCAGATCTGTAAGCATCCGAGAGACGCAAAGGAAGTGCTGACAGAGGTTGGACTTGGTGAACGTCTGGCAAACTTCCCGGCACAGCTTTCCGGCGGCGAACAGCAGCGCGTTTCCATTGCGCGTGCCCTTGCCAAAAATCCGAAGCTGCTTCTGTGCGATGAGCCAACCGGCGCGCTGGACTATGTGACCGGAAAGCAGATCCTGAAGCTGCTTCAGGATACCGGCCGGGAACAGGGCATGACGGTAATCGTGATTACGCATAACTCCGCGATTGCGCCGATGGCAGACCGGGTGATCCGTATTAAAAACGGCCGGGTAGACAGCGTGAAGCAGAATCCATCGCCGGTTCCTGTTGAGCAGATTGAATGGTAGTGGGAGATGATAATGGGAAAGAAAGCGTTAAAAAAAGATCTGAGGATGGAGATTCGGAAAAACCGCGGGCGATTCTTTTCAATTGTTCTGATTGTCGCGCTTGGCGTTGCGTTTTTCTCCGGACTGCGTTCTACGGAAAGCGATATGAGGGCGACGGCAGACGCGTTTGCCGATTCCAGTCATATGATGGACCTGCGGATTATCGGTTCGATGGGACTGACGGACGCGGATGTGGAGGCGCTGAAGGCAATTGATGGCGCGTCGGACGCGGAAGGTTCCAAAATGAAGCATGTCCTGACACAACGGAACGATACCGAATATGTTGTCGAACTGACACAAGTTCCGGAGCGGATTAATCAGCTGCAGGTGACGGAAGGCCGCATGCCGGAAACGGTAACAGAGTGTCTGGCGGATAATCGTCTGAAGAAGATCGGATATCAGCTTGGCGATGTGATTTCTGTGTATGAAAGTACCGGAAAAGAAACGACATCGGCGGCGGCGGATCTGGTTTCGGCACTGCAGGACAGCGGGGACGGCAGCCTGAAAAGCGGCCTGACACAGACGAAATTTACGATTGTCGGGTTCGGCGATTCCCCGCAGTATATCGGAATTGAGCGCGGAAGCGCGGCAATCGGCAGCGGTCAGGTCAACGGCTTTGCCGCGGTGCTGCCGGAAGTGTTTGAACAGACCTACTATACGCAGATTTTTGTCACATCGGAACAGGCGAAAAAAGAGATCGCGTTTACTGACGGCTATATGGGGGCAGCTGACCGTCTCAGACAGTCGGCAGAGGCACTCGAAGAGGGACGCTGCCGGGCACGGTATGAAGAATTAAAGAAAATCACAAGAGACAATCTCGGTTACTTTCTTACCTGGATGTCGCAGTTAGAGCAGCCGACCTGGACGATTTATGACCGGGATGATCTGCCGGGCTATACGGATTTCGGTTCCAACGCCGAGCGCATGGGCGCGATCGGAACGGTGTTTCCGACTGTATTTTTCCTGGTGGCCGCGCTGGTGGCGCTGACGGCAATTACCCGTATGGTCGAGGAACAGCGGACGCAGATCGGAACCTATAAGGCGCTTGGTTACAGCCGCGCAGATGTTCTGTTCCGGTATCTGGCATACGCGCTGGCGGCAACTGTCAGCGGCGGCGTGATCGGCGTACTCTGCGGAGAAAAGATCTTCCCATTTGTAATTATTATCTGTTACCGTATCATGTATTCCCCGCTTCGACATTTGGTGATTCCCTATAATCTGACGTATGCAGTGACGTCTGTTGCGCTTGCCGCAGTCAGCACATCCGTTGCGACACTTGCCGCCTGCCTGAAGGAAACAGCCGCCGCTCCGGCGGTCCTGATGCGCCCGGCCGCACCGAAGGCGGGAAAGCGGGTCTGGCTGGAATATCTGACGCCATTGTGGAAGCGGCTTTCGTTTTCGCAGAAGGCGGCGCTTAGGAATCTGTTCCGCTACAAGAAGCGCTTGGTGATGACGGTATTTGGAATCGGCTGCTGCTGCGGACTGATGGTTGTTGGCTTTGGACTGAAGGATTCCATTATGAATATCGCGTCGATCCAATATGATAACATTCAGCTGTATGACGCAATGGTCAGTGTCAATACAGACCGGTCGGCAGACGAAGTGCAGGCGCTGGAGGAAAAGCTGGATCAGGATGAACGTGTTTCAACACAGGCAGAAGTGATGATGAAGTCGATGGATGCGTCTACCGATCAGGCAATCCGCACGGTTTATGTGGTCGCGGCAAAGAATCCGGCGGATCTGGAGCAGATGATTGTATTCCGGGATCGCAGTACAAAGGAACACTGGGAGTTAGAGGACGGCAGCGTGATTGTCAGCGAGCAGCTGGCCGGCGCGCTCGGCATCAAAGAGGGCGATTCCTTTACGCTGAAGTCCGGCGATACGCTGAGCGCGCAGCCGGTGACCGCCCATATCGCGGAGAATTATCTGATGCATTACGTATATATGACAGAAAATACATATCAGAGCTGCTTCGGAGAGGCGCCGGAGTACAATATGTACTGGCTGAATCTGACAGACAGCGGAAAGGCGCAGGAGGAACTGCTTGGAAAGGAACTGATTGCCATGGATGGGGTACTGACCGTCACGTATGTCAGCGCAACCAGAGATATGATTGAACAGATGCTGCAGAGCCTGTATCTGATTGTGATTGTGCTGGTGGCAGCGGCAAGCATGCTGGCATTTGTTGTCATTTATAATCTGAATAACATCAATATCAGCGAGCGGCGCAGAGAGCTTGCGACAATCAAGCTGCTCGGCTTTTACGATATGGAGGCGGCTGCTTATATTTACCGGGAAAATGTGTACCTGACAATCATCGGCGCGCTTGCCGGTCTTGGAATCGGAAAGCTGCTCCATGCCTTTGTCATTACGACGATTGAGGTCAATCAGGTTATGTTTGGAAGAACAATTTCCGCGTCCAGTTATGTGACCTGCGTGGTACTCACAATCGTCTTTGCCATAGCGGTCAATGCGGTAATGTACTTCCAGGTGAAAAAAATTGATATGGTCGAATCATTAAAAAGCGTTGAATAATCCGCCGGAATAAGGTATACTATTACGGAGCAGACTGTTGAAGTGTGTCGTTACCGATCACGGGAAAGTGAAAGATGCGAAGAAAATGAAAGTTAGCTATTGCATTTCATACGGAGATTTGTTATATTTATAACAAAATCGTTAATGATTTGACAATAATGCCGCTGCGTATGCCACTTTTTCATTGTATGAACACGGAAGCCGGCATAAAACAGAACGGGCGTTATCGCTGCTGTTTGCGCAGGGCATAAGCAGGAATGAACAGTCATGGCAGGAAATGAAAGGAGATTCAGTTATGGGAAGTAAGATCACCATTATTGGTGCAGGATCCGTCGGTGCAACAATTGCATATACTCTC
>CAJMMH010000289.1 GCA_905214365.1 uncultured bacterium | reverse complement strand
CTGGCGGAAAATCGGCCGTAAAAGCAAGTGCAGAAAAGACTCCGAGAGTACATATCATCCAATATCCGGCTCGTCCTTCAATATAATAGTACCCGGCTGCTTTCCGTCGGTTTCAAATACGATGATCTCGTTTTTGCCCTTCTTTAACAGCGGAGCCGGAATATAAAGACGTTTCTGCGGCCCGATCTCCCAGAAACGGCCGAGATTGAAACCGTTTAAAAAGATGCATCCCTTACCCCATCCTTCAAAATCAAGAAAAGTATCGCCTGTCTCATCCACATCAAGCGTAAAGTGATAAAATGCCGGAAGCCCTTCGGTGAATCCGCGGGTAAAGTCAAGCTTTTCCACGTTGTCGAGCGGCAGGCAGTACTGATTCCAGTTCAGATGCGTATGCCCGTTGATCTGGACATGATCCGCGATTCCCTTGCGCTGATGCTCCATGCGCGGGCCGAAGTTGACGCGGCCCATGTTTTCCACCAGGATATCGAGCGGCGCGCCCGGTTCAAACTCCGCCTGTACCTTCGCTTCAGTCAGCAGCTCCCGGTCATACAGCGTGACGAGCGGTTTGCGATCCGCGAAGATATTGGCGCGGTCGTTGGCACCCCACAGGCGGATCGTTTCCAGACTATTCTGCGTCTCCATCCTGGACGAATACATGATGTAACCATAGTTCTGTCCAAGCTTTTCCATACACTGCGGAAAGGTGGATGACACCGGCTCGGCCAGATCATCAAGTGCCTCAAACAGTCCCACTTTTGCGTCTGCAGTCAGCGTTCCGTATGCTTTCTTCTGGATTGCCGTCGTAAGCGGCACCTCCGGAACTGGAGCATATTTGCGGATGATTTCCTGGTAGCGGCGGTACTTTTCCGTCAAATCGCCCGCCTCCGTCAGCACTCCGTCATAGTCATATGAGGTCACATCCGGCGTCAGCTCATCGTAGTAATTGGAGCCATTCATAAATCCAAAGTTTGTGCCGCCCTCAAACATGTAAATGTTGACGTGGCCAAGCTCCAGCATCTTGTCGAGATCCTTTGTGCTCTCTTCCAGGTTTCCTCTCATGTGGCCGCCGTTGCCCCAATGGTCAAACCAGCCGACCCAGAACTCTGTGCACATCAGCGGACCTCCGTCCGTATACTGCTTCAGCACCTCAAACCTCTCTTCCGTATGGGACCCGAAGTTTCCGGTTGGAAGCACGCCCGGCAGATGACCGCCCTTTAAGGATTCATGCATCGGCCCGTCCGAAGTCACAAGCGGCACAACCGTACCGAAATCAAGCATGATCTGCTTCATCGCTTTGAGGTAGTTGGGATCATCGCCGTAATAGCCATATTCATTTTCAACCTGCATCAGGATGACCGGCCCGCCGTAGTTGACCTGCAGCGGCTTCAGAATTTCAAATAGCTTTTTATAATAAGCACGGATATGGTTCAGAAACGGTTCATAGCAGCCGCGCAGCCGCATCCCGTCCTCCGCCAGCAGCCATGCCGGAAGGCCGCCGAACTCCCACTCGGCACAGATGTACGGTGATGGTCGTATGATGACCCACAGCCCCAGCTCCTGTGCCGTGCGGACAAATTTCTCCAGATCAAGCATGCCCTCGAATACAAACTGCCCCGGTTTCGGCTCATGCATGTTCCACGGAATATAGGTTTCCACCGTATTGCAGCCCATTGCCTTCAGCTTTTCCAAACGATCTCTCCAGTACTCCGGCACAACGCGGAAGTAATGAATGCCGCCGGATATGATCTGAAACGGTTTCCCGTCCAGATAAAAGGTATCTTTTATTTCAAATACATGTGTCATAAATGCCCCTCTCTGTCTGCCGCGCCCCAGAAACCTGAAAGGGGCGGTGCGGCCGTCCGGTCGCACCGCCCCTTGCGTAGCTAGTTACCAGTATAACACTGTCTTTTCATTTTATAAAGACTGATTTTTTATTTACTGCTCGCCGTAAACCTCGTCCAACTGTCTCTGCAGTTCCTCGGTAACAATATCAATACCTGCATCCTTCAGCGCCTGCTGATACTCGGCAACGATTTCTTCAGCGGTTCCATTGTACTTGCCATATGCAATCTGCTTCATGTAAGTGCTTGTTACGCCTTCAAGATTCTTGATATAAGAATCAATGTCATCAATATCCGCAACAAACTTACCATACTGATACTCGATCTTTACCTTGTCATATTCTTCATACAGAGCATCGATCTTATCCCAGTCCTTGGTTCCATCCTTGATCTCAAGGTCGTCATTTCTTCCCCACCAGAAGTTGGTAACAAATTCGTCCTGATCCTTATTGTAGCTCGCCGGCTGAATGCGAAGACCCTCTTCATTGGTATCCCACTGAACGCCCTTGATACCATAGTTGATCAGGTCGTAGCATTCCGGATCATTTCTTAACAGGTCATAAACCATCAGCGCTCTTTCCGGATTCTCGCTCGCCGCAGAAACTGCCATTGCACCGTGAGTGATGTTCAGAGAAACCAGGTTGCTGGTCTCTTCGCCGAACCAGAAGAAGCCAACCTCCGCGCCTTCGATATTCTGCGGAGTCTTGCTCACCAGATCAGTCCAGGTCTGAGTATGATGCTGCTCTGCCGCAGTCTTTCCGATCTTGAAGTCCTCTCTGTTATCGGATGAGGAATTATTGAGAACATCGGTCTTCCATACACCCATCTCGTCCCATTCCTTCATCAGCTTTGCAAACTCAACCAGAGAATCCGTATCGGTTACAAACGGGCTGTACAGGGTATACGGATCTTCCTTTGTGCCGCCCCAGAAAGCAACGGAGGACAAACCATCAACAGAAATATAGTCACTATGAGAAGCAATCCAGCCTCCGGCTACTGTCGCATACTGAGAACCATCGGAATCCCACGGAGTAACAATGCCAAGCTCATCCTTGTTTGCGCATACATACCGGAAATACTCCGTCATATCTTCCCAGCTATGAACGCCATTTTCCAGACCTGCTTCCTTTGCCCAGTCAAGGCGGTAAGCAAAGCCATGGTTCGTCCACTGCGCATAGTTATCCTCCGGCATCAGATAAATCTCATCATTAAACTTACACAGATCCCAGTGCTCCTGACTTACGCTCTCCCAAGTCTTTGGAGCGTAGGTAGAAAGCATTTCCTCGGACAGCTCCAGGAACGCTCCATTCTTACTGTTCGGCCATGCGTCCAGCCAGTCAGAAGCGGTTCCAACCAGGTCTACCGTTCCATCCATACGTGCCAGAGTCAGGTTGTAGTTTGCCAGATACTCGGTCCAGCCGATGTAATAGATCTGAAGCTCTGCATTTACCTTTTCTGTCAGGATCTTATTCAGCTCCTCAAGAACCTTTTCCGTTGCGCCGTTATCCTTCGGATCACCGGTAGTCATATAGTTAATAACTACATGCTCGGAAGTATCCACATCGGCCCACTTCTCATCCCAGACATCGGTTCCTTCTGCTGCTGCCGGTACTGCTGCTAACATGGATCCTGCCATCAGTGCGGACATAGCGACTGCCATCATTCTCTTTTTCATTGAAACTCCTCCATTTCTTTGACCGGTCTTTCCGGTAATGTTTTGTTTTCCCAAGCAGATATTCTCTGCCTTTTCTTATATTAACTGCGGCTGTCCGTTCG
>CAJMMH010000288.1 GCA_905214365.1 uncultured bacterium | reverse complement strand
TCTGACAGAAGCGGATGATACATATCCTGCGCCTCCAGACGGCACTCGGAAGACTCTTCCAGCTCAGACTCGCAGGTAAACGGCAGCATCTCACGGAACGAGGCAACGCTGATATAAGCGTCCAGACGTCCGATTTCCTCCATCAGTACCAGGATATCTGCCTTGTGCTTCTGAAGCTTAGTAACCAGGCGGTTGAACTGGATCAGATCCAGGCGCAGGAACATATTGATATAATCCATAAACAGAGACGACATATCTCCGCTCATCTTATCGGTCGAACCAAGGAAGCGGGACGCGCGCTTAACGGAATTGAGGATCTTTGCGGATCCGCGCAAACGGCCGGTATACTCCTTCAGCTCGGAAACATTCAGTTTCTGAATCTCCTGAGCGCAGGATACCAGATGAACAATCGCTCCGACAGTCACATAATACGGCTCAATCGTACTCTTTGTCTTATAATAAGTATAAATGTTGTAGATCAGGACACCGATTGCCGCTAAAATTCCCATCGCAGGCTCGACAACAATCATCGCGATTGCACCCACATACATCAGCAGCTGGATATAGTTTCCAAGGTTACCGTCCGGAATCAGTCCGGAAATGGTGTTGACGTAATCAATCATTGCGAACTTCTTGCTGTGTCCGACCTTTGACAGCTCCAACTGATACTTCACGCGCACGCTCTCGTTCTGTGCGAAATAATTGATTACACGGCGGCGTTCCTCCAGCTCTGCCTTTGTCTTTAACGGCGTGCGGAGCATCCGGTACAGGTAATCGTCTCCGCAGCTGTTGCGGCAGTTATTGATCATGCAGTACACTGAATCCATATCCAGATCATTCCATGTGATATCGTCAACGGTGTAGCCCTCCGGCTTTGTGCCCTGATAGTACTTTGAGATATGCTCCAGCTCTCCGTAATCGTATTCACGCTTCGGCAGGCTTCCCCACGAGCTCATAATCTGGCGCAGATAGCGCTTTCTCATCCGTTTCTCCCGGCTGACGATCTGGTAGATGAAAAACCCGATCACAGCAACAATCAATGCCCCATAGAGCAAATATTCAGTTTCCATGTATTAAAGCCTCCCTTAGAGTGTGTCTTTTTTATCTTACACCTTTTCAAAATCCCCGTCAACTGTTATTTCCATGCCTCATAGAGCTGCGCGACCGTGTCAAAAATGTAATCCGGATGATAGCTTCCGACTGCCGCATCTTCTCTGGTCGCTTCGCCGGTAAGAACGAGCGCCGTCTCAACACCTGCGTTGACCCCACAGAGGATATCCGTGTACATCCGGTCGCCGACCACTAACGTCTGCGAACGGGAATAGTGATTAAGCTTCAGAGACATCTCTACCATGTCTGGCTGCGGCTTTCCGATTACATGCGGCTTTCTGCCGACGGCATGTCCGATCATCTCGCAAAAAGAACCGCAGTCCGGCACAAAACCAAACTCAATCGGGCAGACCAAATCGGGATTGGTTGCCAGATAATCCACGTCTCTGGTGCTGAGAATCCGACAGGTATCGGTCAGTTTTTGATAGGTCAGCTCATTATCGTAGGCAACCAGCACACAGGCAATCTCCGCGTCTTCGCAGTCTGTTGTCACACGGATTCCGCTCTTTTTCAGCTCCCGGATCAATGAAACTGTCCCCATTACATAAATCAGCTTTCCCGGATATTGCTGCTTCAGATACTGGATCGTCGCGCTGGAGGCTGTAACAAAGTTGCTGTAATCCGTCATAATTCCAAGCTGCTGAAACTTCACAATATAGTCGCTGATGCTTTTCGTTGAATTATTGGTAATAAACACAAACTGCCCGCCTGCCTGGCGAATCGCACCAAGCAGCTCTCTGGTTCCGTCTATCAGTCTCGCTCCCTGGCATACCGTGCCGTCAATATCAAACAGGAACAGTTTTTTCTCTTTCAGCATAATCTTTCCTTTCCCTATCTGCGTAGGTTACCCATTCTGAATCCCCTGGTTCCCGGTTTATGGCCAGCTATTACTCTTCATCCGGTTTCTGCTGTGCGTCAAAACAGCTACATTTCCACTGTTCACAAAAAGGAACCCCGAAGGATTCCTTTTTACTGTATCACAGACTGCCCGCTCTGGCAAGGCTGTTCAGATAATAATGCAGATCATACCGCCGCTGCTGTCGTTAATAATTTTTTCCATTGCGTCCTGAAGCTTCTGCTGGCAGTCATCTGTCATCTGATTGATTTTCGCGCTGATTCCGTCCTCGACAATCTGTTCAATGGATTTTCCGAAAATGTTGGTATCCCAGATCCCGGCATCTCCCTGCGCTGCATTGCCCTTTATGTATGAAATCAGATCCTTGGCCTGCTGCTCACTCCCGACAATCGGCGCAATTTCTGTTTCCACGGTACTGCGGATCAGATGGACGGACGGCGCCTCTGCTCTCATTTTGACGCCGTAGCGGTTTCCATGACGAACAACCTGCGGCTCATCCAGCGTAATCTGGCTGCGGTCGGGCGTAATAACTCCGTACCCTCTCTGACTGACACTGTCCAGCGCGGTTCTGATTCTTCCGTACTGTTCTCTGACCTGCGCATATGCCTTCAGTGTATCCATCAGTTCCTTCTGTGAGGAAATTTCCATCCCGACGCATTCACTGAGCACATGATAGTATACGCCCGGCTTCATAACCATTTCCAAGGTAATGCGGCCGCACGCAAGATCCATCCCTGCCGGACGCACTTCCTCCATCGGTTCGGGAAGCGATATCTTTGCCGCGCTCTCCTGATCTTTCATCCATTCGGTCTGACCAAGAATCTCTGCAGCCGCGCGGATTGCTTCCTGCATCAGCGGATGGCCTGCCGGGAGAATTTTCATCCATTCCGGAAGTTCAAAAAAGATTTCCCGGACCGGGAATTCAAACAAAAGCTCTTCCAGAATCCGCATAATATCCGAGGTACCCAGACGCTCACAGTTCATTGGAAGGACGCTGACCCCATACCGCTCTTCCAGCTGTCCGGCCAGCGCTTTTGTATTTTCCTGGAACGGCTCTTTGCAGTTCAGTACAATCACAAACGGCTTTTTCAGCTTTTTGAGCTCGCTGACGGTCTTTTCCTCCGGTACTTCATATGCCTCTCTCGCCAACTCTCCGATACTGCCGTCTGTTGTAACAACGATTCCAAGTGTGCTGTGCTCTTCAATAACCTTTTTTGTCCCGGTTTCCGCAGCCTGAGAAAACGGAATTTCCTGATCTGACCACGGCGTTTTTACCAGGCGCTCAGCATCGCCTTCTCCGCCTCCTGCCGCCCCATCCACCAGATATCCTACACAGTCAATCAGACGAATCCGGACACTGCTCTTATCCTCCAGCCGGATCGATGCCGCTTCGGTCGGGATAAATTTCGGCTCTGTCGTCATAATCATTTTTCCGGAGCCTGCCTGCGGCAATTCATCTCTGGTTCTCTGCTTCTGCGGCCCTTCCTCCATATGAGGAAGCACCATCTGCTCCATAAACCGGCGGATAAACGTAGACTTTCCGGTTCTGACCGGTCCCACTACCCCAAGGTAAATGTCGCCGTTCGTTCTCTGGCTGATATCCTGATATACCTGAAATTCCTTCATTGACCTCCTCCTGTCCAAACGACTGCCGGCAG
>CAJMMH010000287.1 GCA_905214365.1 uncultured bacterium | reverse complement strand
TATCGAAATTATACCACGTGAAACCGCAGCCACTTTCCATGCAGGAAGCGTACTGTAAAGATTATACTGCGGATGCCCCAGTCGGCAAACATACCGATCCAGACACCCATCGGGCCGCTGTTGCAGAAGCGCATCAGGAATACCGCCAGCGCCACGCGGCACAGCCACATCGTCAGGGTTGCCGTAATCATGGAGAAACGAACATCTCCGGCCGCGCGCAGACCATAAGCCGGTACAAAAGAAAGTACCCAGAAGATCGGCTTGAAAATTGTAATCGCAAGCACCATCTGCAGACAAATTGCCGCGCTTTCCGCTTCCATTCCGGCAATCATGGTAACCGGACCGGAAATTCCATAAACAATCAGGCAGCAGATGATCATCGCTACCTCCGCATACACGGACAGCTTCACGATATAATACTTTGCTTCCTCCTGCTTTCCGGCTCCGATACACTGGCCTACAACTGTCATCAGTCCGATTGCGATGCCGCTGGCTGCGACGCCATTGACGTTCTCGAAAATGATCGTCATTGCCTGCGCCGCAATTGCCGTCGTTCCCAGCGCAGACACGCTGGACTGAATCGCCAGCTTTCCAAACTGAAACATACCGTTCTCAATGCCGTTCGGCACACCGATTGCAAGAATCTTTTTAATCAGCGGGAAATTCGGGCGGATCGACAGATAATCACGGACCGTAATCATCTGATCCGGCTTTCTTAGGGACCAGAATACAACAACCGCGCAGACAACTCTGGACAACAGCGTAGAAAGCGCCGCTCCGGTAACTCCCATATGAAATACAAAAATCAAGATTGCATTTCCAGCAATGTTCAGCATGTTCGCGCCAAGCGAAATCCGCATCGGATACTTGGAATTTCCGGCGGAACGATAAAACGAGGATCCTGCGTTAAACAGCGCGATAAACGGATAGGACAGCGCAGTAATCAGAAAATAAGATTGCGAATTTGCCATAACATCCGCTTCAACGCTTCCAAAGATCAGCGACAGCAGCGGCCTGCGCAGGATTACACAGATCACAGTCAGCGTTACAGAAATTGCCGTTACAGTCAGCACAATCTGGCGTGCCGCTTCATTGCAGCCTTCCTTATCTCTTTTTCCAATATATTGTGAACAGATAATCGCAGCTCCCGCCGCAAGCGCAACAAAGACCTGCAGGACAAGCATGTTAATCGAATCAACCAGTGAAACCGCAGAGATTGCGGCGCTTCCAACACGGCTTACCATCATCGTATCCGCCATTCCCATCAGCGCGTTCAGCATCTGCTCGATCATCAGCGGAATCAGAAGCTGCCACAGCTCATGCTTCGGAAACATCATATTTGACCGGTCAATTTTGCTGCTGTCGTACAATTTTCCTGTCAGACTTCCCATCTTCTTTCGTCCTTTCCCCTTTTCCATCCTATGTACTCTCGGAATTTCTTTGTGTCTGAATTTACGAGAGAATTTCGACGGCCTGTTTTCTTTCTGCCGCTGCTGTAAGCAACCTGCTCTAAATCTGCCAGTAAGCGTAACGTTTCGCTCTGGCAGAAAATTATATAAATATTTTATACGGACAAAACCGGCAAAACAATGGACAATCCTTTCCAATCCCATCCATTCTGCCGGTTTTTGCTCCGATTTACGACTTCGCGCGGCTGCAGAACCCGCTGCTCCAGTCATGCCGCAGCAGAACAATCAAAAAGACGATGCTGCTGAGCGACCAGGTCAGCGGATATGCCCAGGCGATCGTCTGGTAAACCGGAAATATCTTCAGCGCAACGGTCACGTATACGATACGGACTCCACACCAGAACGCAAGCATCGCCGCCATTGGAATAATCGCTTTTCCAAGTCCGCGCAGCGCGCCTGCCGCACAATGGGAAAATGCCAGCAAAAAGAAGAACAGACTGGTCGTTCTCGCATGGATGATTCCGAACTGAATCGCCTGCGGATCATCCACAAACCACCGCAGCGCAATCGGAACCCACAGGTAAAACGCCGCGCCGATCAGCTCCGCGACCGCGGTTCCCGACAGGATTCCGAAAATCGCACCCTTCTTTGCCCGGTCGTACTTGCCCGCTCCCAGGTTCTGGCTCACAACTGTCGGAATCGACATGGACATACTGGTAATCGGAAGGAACGCGATTCCCTCCAGCTTGCTGTACGCGCCCTGTCCGGACATCGCAAATGATCCGAACGAATTGATGTTGGTCTGAATGACCATGTTTCCAATGCTGATGACCGAATTCTGAATCCCGGACGGAAGGCCCTGGGCAATGACCTCCTTCATCATCTCCCCATGGAACTTCAGCTTCCGGAACTCCAGACGCGTACAGTCCGTCTGCCGGCACATGCGTACCACACAGAGCACCGCGCTCAGTCCCTGAGACAGTACGGTTGCGACTGCCGCTCCTGCTACGCCCCACTGAAAGACCGCGACAAACAGCAGATCAAGCACCACATTGACTGCAGATGACAGCATCAGATAATACAGAGGATGAATGCTGTCCCCCAATGACCGCATAATCGCCATGCAGATATTGTACATAATAATCGTTGATACCCCGCCGAAATAAATCTGCAGATAGATCCGGGATTTCGGCAGTACCTCTTTGGGCGTATTCATCCACACCAGAATATGCGGTGTCAGAAGCAGGCCGATCACCGTTGCCGCCGCGGACGCAAGAATCCCAAACAGGAAATTCGTATGAATTGATTCTGAAATCTTTTCCTCATCCTTTGCACCGAAATAACGGGATATCACCACGCCTCCGCCGATAGCAATTCCATTGAAAAAACCGATAATCAGAAATGTCATGCTTCCGGTCGAGCTGACCGCCGCAAATGAATTGAGATCCGAAAAATTGCCGATTACCCAGGCATCCGCCATATTGTAAAGCTGCTGAAGCAGCTGCCCGCAGAACAGCGGAATCGCGAACATCAGCATTCCTTTAATCAGTGAACCCTCCGTCAGATCCGCCTTCGGAGGATTCTGCGCTTTTGTGCGTCCTTTAGCCATTATGTAAACTCCCCTCTCATTGTCATGTATTTCCGGAATCTTTTTGTTCCTGATTTTACAGGCAGATTTTTGCCAGCTGCAGCGGCCAATGCAGGAAGATTCCGAAAATATATGGTCCGTAACTTTCAGTATACTGCAATTTCTGCACTTCATCAAGCGGGATTCCAGAATTTTATTGCTGTTCACGCTGTGTTCAAGCAGTATCGTTTTTTGTCGACGCCTCGCATGCAGGATCCGCAAAATCACGCTAACGCCGCAATCTCTTATCTTGACAAGCAGTCGGTTCTGATGCTATACTGATGCCATCAAGAACAGACAGATTTTCTGTGAGGGAGTAGTTCCGCAGCCGATGTGCTTTGCTGCGGGATAGCATCGTCAGTACGGCAGATTCCAGACGTGATATACTGCGTCCAGCTGCTCGGTGTTATCCGGAAATGAATGAGACTCATATCCGCGATCCGTCCGGCTGTGTCCGGCGGTATTATGCGGATATGAGTCTTTTTTACATGACAGGAAGCTTCGTGGAAGTTTCCTATCATGTAAAAAGCTCTCCGGGCAGGATCGCACTGCGGCGGAGGGGAATTATGCCGCTGAAGCGCCCCACCGCAGACGGAGAATCCTGCAAAGCAGGATTCTTTCTTATTCCCCAC
>CAJMMH010000286.1 GCA_905214365.1 uncultured bacterium | reverse complement strand
AAGAGAAAAATGCGCCCCGGCCGATTTCTCACCCGAAACGCATTTTTCCTAATCTCATTACCAAATACGACATTCTATATAATTCAGAAAAGGTACGTGTAATAGAAATTATTGATTTGTTCAACAAACGGTTGTTAATTACAGCTTTACAACGTTAACAGCCTGCGGTCCCTTAGCGCCTTCGATTACATCGAACTCAACTGCTGCGCCTTCCTCAAGAGACTTGAAGCCTTCCATCTTCAGACCAGTGTAGTGTACGAATACATCCTTGCCAGACTCGTCAGAGATGAATCCATAACCCTTCTGATTGTTGAACCACTTAACAGTACCCTTGTTCATAATGATACCTCCAAAATAAAATAAAAATAGCAGAGCATTTCGCCCAACACGATGAGCATAGCACATTCCGGTTTGATTGTCAATGAATTTCTTGACAGTGCCTTCCATCTCTGTTATCATTAATTTTATTATGTATTTGAGTTTGTCCGCATCCTCGCAGACGCAGACAGGCTCCGCAATTGCCTGACGGCAATTAGTAAGGAGGTTCTATGAGTTATCTTCACCTGTTTCCGGTTCTCAGCGAGCTGACGCCGGAAAGCTTCGATTTCGACTACGCAGCCCGCGTGCCGGTTTCGTCCATCATCTCTATTGTAATCGGTCTGATTCTGGCGGTTGCTGTGCCGATTCTTCTGTTTGTTTATGTGAAACACCGCTTCCGTCTTGAACCGGCGGTTGCCCTGTACAGCCTGCTTGCCTACATGCTTGGCGGCTACCTGATTCCAAATCTTGTCATCATGCTGTGCGAGTATATCGATACGAAAAACGGCATGTTCAGCAGCAATCCGATTCTTTATTACGCACTGATTTCCATCTTTTCAGCCACGATTCTGCTGCTTTCCATCTGGTTTTCGATCCGTCTTCTGAAGCGTCGCTGCTCCCTGACGCTCGGCTCTTCCATCCTGTTTACACTCTGCCTGATTATCGTTCCGCTGTGTACACAGACAATCTCGATCCTGGGCAGCTACCTTTCCGCAGGAACCAGCATCAACCAGGGAAACCTGCCGGACATCATTTCCAATATGATCGAGCAGGGAAGTACACGGGATGAGATCCAGACGCTTCTTGACGCAGTTGATTCCTTGTGTACCACCGGCTTCTGGTATTATCTGATTGTTGCAATTGATTCACTGCTTCAGATTCCGATCCAGCTTCCGGTCTGCGCGATTCTTGCCGGAAAGCAGGAAGGAAAGGTTCCTTCCTCCCATGTAAAGCTTATTTTTGCCGTTGAAGGACTGTACGCAATCGCAATGATCCTGCGCCGGGCAGCGATGAATGAATCCGTTGTAATCGCTGAACTTCCGTTGGTTGCCGCAGCCGTAATTTCTGTTCTGATCGCCTGGAAGGTTGCAAAGCAGTATCTGACAGATGACCTGAAAAAGCTTCTTGGCAAGCCAAATCCATCCGTCAATAAAAAGGACGATGGAAAAGGCAATGGAAACGGCGGACACAAAATGCCGAAGATTGTCATGCCGAAGGACTGATGAAACAACAAGAACAAAGAATGTGCCTTGGCACATTCTCGCGCCTGCGGCGGTCGCTTGCGACATCTACATTGTACGTCGCAGTGCGCATCCCCGCGGAGCGTTTTTTACTTTACAGGAAAGCAATTTCCTGTAAAGTAAAAAAGCAAACGAAAACTGCCGTTTTCTGGAGATATGGCATACTCCGAAACGGCAGTTTTTTATTTTTCCTGATTGCTTTCATACGGTTCCGTTTCAGACTGCACCGGAGCCGCTCCTGCTCGATGCGGCATTACCGGCTATCTGAAAACAACAGAACTAACAGCATATCAATGAATCAGCCCTTTGCGGACTTCATAAGCCTCGCTTGCGTCAGTCTGCTCTACAAATGCACACAGGACAAAGCTCAACGCAAATCCACACAAAACATCAATCGCAGAATGCTGATCCAGCAACATTGTGGACAGACAGATCAAAACGCCCAGAACCGCTGCAAACAGCTTCAGCTTCTTATACTTGGCAAGCTCTCTGGAACGGAACAGTACCAGACAGATTCCAACCGTGCTGGACACATGGATGCTCGGACAGACATTGGTGGGCGTATCCAATCCGCGAAGCAGATTGACACATACGGCAAAGATATTGGTATTCTCCACCGGCTCCCGCAGCATCAGACCGGTCGGGAACAGCCAGTAGATCAAAAGGCAGATCGACATTCCCCCGTAGATGACCTTGCAGCACTTTATGTAGTCTGCTCTGCTCCTGCGCAGAAAGAAAATCAGCATTCCCGGCACAAATGCAAACCACATGACATACGGGATGATGAAATACTCGTTAAACGGGATCACATCATCCAGCCAGCAGTGCACAAAGTACTCCGGCTGACGATACATCTCTAACAGCGCAAAAATTGGGAAATAAACGCAGCAATAACAAACTGAAATCAGAATCGGATGTTTTCGGAACAGCGATTTTACCTTTTCCATTTTCTTCTTCCCTCATCATTTCTAAAATATATTAAGCTTATCTTCGATACGGGTATGATTATAGCCACTCCCATAAAAAAATTCAAGTCATTTTGCCTTAGTTTTGTCTTGAATAAATCTTAAAGATTTCTTACATCTGCGAAACCAGCCCCGTCCAGAGTATTTTTGATCCATCCCGGTTATTTCTGTTTCCAGTTTTTACAGTACAAAAAAAGCACCAGCCCCGAAGCTCCTGTGTCTTCAAAACCGGTACTTTCAATGCGCCTCCAGGGGCTCGAACCCTGGACACCCTGATTAAGAGTCAGGTGCTCTACCAACTGAGCTAGAAGCGCGTCTGTTGTTTGTCTCTCAACATGTTGTATTATAGTATAAAGCAAGCAGAAAGTCAACTGCTTTTTTCTGTTTTTTACGTTTTTATTAACTTTCCACAAAAATTCGATAAATTTTTTCTTTCTTTTGCCTTATCTGCATAGAGCTGACCAGAATCGGAGACCGCGTCGGTCTAGAGCGTGTTTGAAAAAGACTTTTTCAAACACGCTCTATCGCAGTCCCTCAAACCTTCATTATATACACGGAATAAACATATTCTTTTCCAGTTCTTCGCGATCCAAAAACGGAGCCAGATCCTCCAGCGGCGGACTGACAAGCGTACCATCCGGCAGACGCTTCGTCGCGCTCTTCGGCTCAAAGACCTGATCGGTGGAAACGAAGATTTCACAGAATACCGGGCCGTCCGCTGCAAGCGCCTGATCAACCGCTTCCTTCATCTGCGCGTTGCTGTGCGCTTCAAAATACGGATAACCGAATGCTGCCGCAAGCCTTCCAAAATCCGGGAACGACAGATCATGGCTCTCCGGACCGATTCCGACTTTAGTATGACCGCCAAACAGATTATTCTGTGTCTGACGGATCGAATGGTATCCCTGATTGTTGATCAGAAACAGCTTAATCGGCAGGCGGTTAGTCAGTACCGTCTGCAGCTCCTGCAGGTTCATCATGATGCTTCCATCACCCTCAATGCAGATGGTTTCCTTCCGTCCGTGCGCGATACACGCGCCGACTGCCGCGGGAAGGCCATAACCCATACTTGCAATCGCACTGTTAATCAGAAAACGGGCATCCTTCTGAATCACATAATTATGGCTTCCGACCACGCACGCGCTTCCATTACTGACTAC
>CAJMMH010000285.1 GCA_905214365.1 uncultured bacterium | reverse complement strand
ATGGACGCAGTCGGCGAGGAGAAGACCCCGATCTTGTGCTTTGTAGACGAGGTACTGCGCGGAACCAATACCGTTGAGCGAATCGCGGCATCCAGCCAGATTCTTAAGCGTCTTCAGATGGAGGGTGTGATGTGCTTCGCAGCCACCCATGATATCGAGCTGACCCACATGCTGGAGCAGGATTACGCAAACTATCATTTCAAGGAAGATGTGCGTGACAATGATGTCATCTTCAATTACCGCCTGTATGAAGGCAGAGCGACATCCCGCAACGCAATCAAGCTGCTCGGTGTTCTCGGCTATGATCAGTCAGTTATCAGCGAGGCGGACGAGACGGCAAAGCGCTTCCTTGAAACCGGTGTTTGGAGCATCGGTAAGGAAAGCCAGGTACAGGGTAAGCAGGAGTGATGGGATGGACGTAACGATTTATACGGACGGAGCCGCGAGGGGTAATCCGAACGGGCCTGGAGGATATGGAACTGTGCTGCAGTACATTGACGCGCACGGCACGCTCCATGAACGCGAATTTTCTGCCGGCTATGTAAAGACGACCAACAACCGCATGGAGCTGATGGCTGCGATTGTCGGTCTGGAGGCGCTGATCCGTCCCTGCCGCGTGACGCTGTATTCGGATTCTCAGTATCTGATCCGGGCGTTTAACGATCATTGGATTGATGGCTGGATGAAGAAACATTGGATGCGCAGCAAGACAGAGCCAGTCAAAAATGTGGATCTCTGGAAACGACTATTAAAAGCAAAGGATCCCCATGAAGTGACCTTTGTCTGGGTAAAGGGACATAACGGACACGAGATGAATGAACGCTGTGATCAGCTGGCAACGTCTGCGGCTGATAATGGCCCGCTCCTGATTGACGAAGGCGTATGAGAACCGTGAACTGCAACAGAACCGGTACCGTCGTCTGCGTGGAGCCAAAAGCAGACTTTACAAGTCTGATTAAGTATGATAGAATGAACAATTGCGAATGAAATGTACTCCCGGAATCTCTTCTGCGGTTGATTTTCCAGCGTAAATCCAGTGGATTCAGGCATAATGATTTTCCAGAAGTACATTGAAAAGATAAAGCGGAGGCATTTAGCTGTGAAAAAATACGGAGTAAACGAATTAAGACGAATGTTTCTGGAATTTATGGAGAGCAAGGGCCATCTGGTCATGAAGAGCTTCTCTCTGGTTCCGCACAATGACAACAGTTTGCTGATCATTAATTCCGGTATGGCTCCTTTGAAGCCGTACTTCACCGGTCAGGAGATCCCGCCGCGCAGGAGAGTAACCACCTGCCAGAAGTGTATCCGTACCGGCGATATTGAGAACATCGGAAAGACGGCACGTCACGGCACATTTTTCGAGATGCTCGGAAACTTCTCCTTCGGCGATTACTTCAAGAAGGAAGCGATTGCGTGGAGCTGGGAATTTCTGACCGAGGTTGTCGGTCTTGACCCGAACCGTCTGTACCCGTCCATCTATCAGGATGATGACGAGGCATTTGAAATCTGGAACAAGCAGCAGGGAATCCCGGCAGAGCGTATTTTCCGTTTCGGCAAGGAGGACAACTTCTGGGAGCATGGTTCCGGTCCGTGCGGTCCATGTTCCGAGATTTACTATGACAGAGGCGAGAAGTATGGATGCGGCAAGCCTGGATGCACGGTTGGCTGTGACTGCGACCGCTACATGGAGGTATGGAACAATGTATTCTCTCAGTTCAACAATGACGGACATGGCCATTATACGGAGCTGAAGCAGAAAAACATTGATACCGGTATGGGTCTGGAGCGTCTGGCAGTTGTTGTGCAGGACGTTGACTCCATCTTTGATGTTGATACCCTGCGTGAGCTGACCAACCATGTCGGCGAGCTGGCAAATGTACGGTATAAGGAGGATCCGAAGAAGGATGTTTCCATCCGTATCATCACCGACCATATCCGTTCCGTTACCTTTATGATTTCTGATGGCATCATGCCGTCCAACGAAGGAAGAGGATATGTACTCCGCCGTCTGCTGCGCCGCGCTGCCCGCCATGGAAGAATTCTCGGCATCAACGGTCTGTTCCTGTCCGGTCTGGCTGGTACAGTAATCGAGACTTCCAAGGATGGTTATCCGGAACTGGAAGAAAAGAAGGATATGATCCTGAAGGTTATCTCTGAGGAAGAGAATAAGTTCAATAAGACCATCGATCAGGGTCTGACGATTCTGGAAGAGATGGAAGCTTCTGTTAAAGAGTCCGGAAAGACGGTTCTGGCAGGAGAGGACGCGTTCCGTCTGTATGATACTTACGGATTCCCGCTGGATCTGACAAAGGAAATTCTTGAAGAGAAGGGCTTTGAGGTTGACGAGGAAGGTTTCCAGGCATGTATGAAGAAGCAGAAGGAAGCAGCAAGAGCTGCCCGCAAGACAACCAACTACATGGGCGCTGACGTAACGGTGTATCAGTCCATTGACGCGGCGATTACCAGCAAGTTTGTTGGCTATGACAGACTGCAGCATACATCTAAGATTACTGTTCTGACGACGGAGGATGAGATCGTTGAGGCTCTGACCGACGGACAGACTGGAACAGTAATTGTTGATGAGACTCCGTTCTATGCAACCATGGGCGGACAGCTTGGCGACAGCGGAGTGATCGAGACTGAGGGTGGTACCTTTGAGGTAAAGGATACCATCAAGCTGCAGGGCGGAAAGATCGGCCATGTCGGCGTGATGACGAGCGGCATGCTCAATGTCGGCGAAACCGTTACTCTGAAGGTAAATGAGAAGCAGAGAGCGCTGACCGCAAAGAACCACAGTGCGACCCATCTGCTTCAGAAGGCACTGCGTCTGGTAATTGGAAGTCATGTTGAGCAGGCTGGTTCCTATGTTGACAAGGACAGACTTCGCTTCGACTTTACACACTTCCAGGCAATGACTGCAGAAGAAATCGCAAAGGTTGAGAAAATTGTCAACGATGAGATCAGCGCAAACCTTCCGGTTGTTACGAGAATTATGCCGATTGACGAGGCAAAGAAGCTCGGTGCGATGGCTCTGTTCGGCGAAAAGTATGGAGATACCGTCCGCGTGGTTACAATGGGAGACTTTTCCTTGGAGCTTTGCGGAGGTACTCATGTGGCAAGCACCGGCATGATCTCTAGCTTCAAGATCATTTCCGAGACGGGAATTGCGGCAGGTGTAAGAAGAATTGAAGCACTGACCTCCGATGGTCTGAACACACACTATGAGGAGCAGGCAAAGGAGCTTGCAGCGGCATGCGCAGCAGCAAAGACAACACCGGACAAGCTGACCGGAAAGATCGAGTCGCTTCTTGCTGAGATCCGCATTCTGACCTCTGAGAATGAAAAGCTGAAGAACGAAGCGGCAAAAAATGCGCTCGGCGACGTTATGAACCAGGTAAAGGAAATCAAGGGCGTTAAGCTGCTTGCTGTTTCCATGAAGGATGTTGACATGAACGAGCTGCGCAATCTCGGCGACCAGCTGAAGGAGAAGCTTGGCGACGGCGTTGTTGTAATCGCTTCTGTAACCGGCGGAAAAGTAAATCTGATGGCAACCGCAACTGACGCAGCTGTAAAGGCAGGTGCGCATGCAGGCAACCTGATCAAGGGAATTGCCGCACTCGTAGGAGGAGGCGGCGGCGGTCGTCCGAATATGGCTCAGGCCGGCGGAAAGAATCCGGACGGTGTTGATGCTGCA
>CAJMMH010000284.1 GCA_905214365.1 uncultured bacterium | reverse complement strand
ACGCAGCCGCCTCAGCCAACAGAAACGCCAGCGCCAACGCAGCCAAGCGAAACGCAGCCGCCTCAGCCAACAGAAACGCCAGCGCCAACGCAGCCGAGCGAAACACAGCCGACGCAGCCAACAGAAACGCCAGCGCCAACGCAGCCGAGCGAAACGCAGCCGCCTCAGCCGGCAGAAACCCAGGCACCGGTCGAGCAGCAGGATCTGGAACCATCTTCGGACACAGCAGCGCTCTTTAACCGTGATTCGCTGACTCGTCTTTACGCGGACAGTACAACGCTTGGCAAGTATTCTGATGGAACGACGATCAGTATTACCTCTGTTCTGAGCGGTTTGCGTACCGATGCGGGAATTGGAAGCAAGAGTATTACGATTCCGCAGCCGGATAACGAGACGTTTGAATACTATACGGCAGAAGAACTCAAAAAGGCGATTCACGATCAGGAGATTTCACTTCGCGACATGGATCTGGAGCGCCGGAAGATGGAGCTGCAGTATACAGTCAAGCAGAATGAATTGGCAGATCTGACCATTAAGAGCTATGTCAAAGGAAGAGTCGGCGCGTTCCAGGATCTGGAGGATATTGATTACAGCAAACCCCTGACGGTGATTGACGGAGGAGAGGGATATTATCTGAACGGTACGGTCAGCGAATTGTATCTGGATCTGTTTGAGCCGGGAAGTGTGCTGGACTGCACCGGATACGGTGAAAACGGAATGGTTTCCTGCCAGGCAACGGTAACGGAGGTGTCCGATTATCCGACTGACCAAAACGATTATTATGGAGACGGCAATCCAAACGTTTCCTATTATCCATTTACCGCGTATATTGAAGACGGAACCGGTCTGACCAACGGCATGTATATGGATATTTCGATCAGTATTGCCGGAAACACCGATACATTTTATCTGGACAAAATGTACATCCGACAGGAAGATAACAAGAACTATGTCTGGGCGGCAAATCCGGAGACAGGCCTGCTTGAGAAGCGTTATGTGCGGCTTGGAAAGACATTGTATGACAGCTATTATGAGATCAAAGGCGGTCTGACACAGGACGATCTGATTGCGGTTCCGTTCGGCAAGAACCTGAAGCCTGGCGTTAAGACGCACAATACGATGGATGACGACGGAAATAACAATAATGGAATTGACGATGGCGGAATTGACGATGCCGGAGATATCGAGGACGGGACAGTAGCGGCATCCGCGGCGCTGTTTCAGGAATAGGGGGCGATTGTATGTTTGAAAATATCAGATTGTCATTTCAGGGAATCTGGTCGCATAAAATGCGTTCCTTTCTGACCATGCTTGGAATTATCATCGGAATTGCAGCGATTATCGCCATTGTCTCAACGATCCAGGGAACCAATGAGCAGATTAAGCAGAATATGATGGGAAATAATTCCCATACAGTAAAAGTTCAGCTGACACAGGACGATATGGTGTATGAAATCAGCGACTGGATGGGATCGCCGGATGGGATTCCGGTGTATACGTCAGAGACGCGGGATGAGATTCTGAAAATTGTGAATGTTCTGAACGCGGCGTTTTATAATGTCCGTTCGGAATACAATCAGAATGTATTTTACGGAAGCCTTTCTGTCAGCAGCTGTAAGGTATTGGGTGTAGACCTGAATTATTTCACAGTAGCCGGATATCAGATGCAGAAAGGGCGCAGCTTTATTCAGAGTGATCTGGATAAAAAACGCCAGGTTGTTATTGTGGATGAGACCATTGCAAGAACTCTGTTTGAAAATGAAGATCCGGTCGGCAAAAGTATTGAGATTCATGGAGAACCATTCACCGTAATCGGTGTCTGCAAAGAGATGGATACCTATGAGCCGGTCATCAATTCAATCGATGATTATTATACCTATAACCAGTATCAGAACAGCACGGGGCTTCTGTTTGTCCCGTCATCGGCATGGCCGGTGATTTACAGCTTTGATGAGGCTCAGAATCTGATCATCAAGACAAGCGGAACAGAGGAAATGGCGGCAGCGGGAAAAGCGGCAGCTGATATCCTGAATCTGGGAGTTTCCAATACTAACGGAATCAAGTACAAATCCGAAGATCTGATGAAGCAGGCGAAGGATCTGCAGGATCTGCAGAATTCAACCAACAGTATGCTGATCTGGATTGCCGGCATCTCTCTGTTGGTCGGAGGCATCGGCGTTATGAATATCATGCTGGTAACGGTAACTGAGCGAACCAGAGAGATTGGTCTGAAAAAGGCGATCGGAGCGAGAAAAGGCAGGATTCTGGCACAGTTTCTGACGGAGGCAGCGATTCTGACAAGCCTTGGAGGTATCATCGGTGTACTGGCGGGAACGGGACTGGCACAGATCATCTCCAAAATGTCGGACGTGCCGGTTGCAATCAGTGTGCCGGCAATCGTTGTGTCGGTTGGATTTTCTACGCTGATCGGCCTGATTTTCGGCTTGCTTCCTTCGGTACAGGCGGCAAATCTCAATCCGATCGATGCGCTTAGACATGAATAACAAAAGACAAAGAAAAAGGAAAAAGAGAAGCGTTTATGAAACGAATGAAGCGTATCAGAAAAATACTGCTTATTCTGGCAGCATCAGCAGCGGCAGCGTTGCTGACCGCGTGCCTGATTTATGCCGGGTGGCTGGGAATTAATCGGATGGGGCCGTTTGCTCCGAAGAATACGCCGGATTGGGTGCAGGAGGCGTATCTGACGCCGAGCTCCTGGTCAAGACCGATGAAGCCGCTGAAGCAGGTGAATAACATTGTCATTCATTATGTGGCCAATCCGGGAACATCGGCAGCCAATAACCGGAATTACTTTGACGGGCTGAGAAAATCCCACCTGACAAAGGCAAGCAGTCATTTTATTGTCGGGCTGGAGGGCGAGATCCTTCAGTGTGTGCCGCTGACGGAAATTTCATATTGCTCCAACAACCGGAACAGCGATACGGTAGCGATTGAAGTATGCCATCCGGATGAGACCGGGCAGTTTAACAACGAAACATACCGTTCGGTGATCCGGCTGACTGCATGGCTCTGCCGATATTATCATCTGTCGGCGTCCGATGTGATCCGGCATTATGATATCACCGGAAAAAACTGTCCCAAGTATTATGTGGAGCATGAAGATGCATGGGAGCAGCTGAAAACAGACATTGCAGCAGAGATGATTGCACAGGAAATGGAATAATCAAACGAAAACGCAGTCGGGTGTTTCCTGACTGCGTATTTCATTGATAAAATTTTGGCAATTATCACGTTTTTTTGAGAAATTGAGAATGGAATTTGAGCGTTTTACCAATGAGAAAAAGATTGAAAAAAGATCGGTGATCGTTTACAATATGGATTGGCAGTAAAAAGCAGTAAAAATGCCGTCGCTTATTTTTTTTGCCCTGAAGTGTATTTCCAGGGAAAACAACAGTCCCTACAACACGGACTGACGGCGGATCTGCGTTTGCTGCAAACAAACAAGCAGGAGGCCGTATCGAATGAAAGCATACAAAGAGATGAGCAAGGAAGAGCTGTTGGCTGAAAAGGAAACGCTGGAGGCTGCCTATAAAGAATATCAGTCCAGAAATCTTTCTTTGGATATGTCAAGAGGAAAGCCGTCCCAGGATCAGCTGGATCTTTCTATGGACTTCATGGATATTTTAAATTCTCATTCTGTACTGAAATCAGAAGAAGGAGTTGACTGCCGCAACTAT
>CAJMMH010000283.1 GCA_905214365.1 uncultured bacterium | reverse complement strand
TGAAAGTGACTTTGATATAATATCATGGGGATTCCACTTTGTCAAGCACTTTTTTTACATTTTCTTCCAACTGCTGTTTCTGTTCACGCTCTACCCGAACAGGAACGGATTTTGCCGTTTCCGCATGTTTCGCATACAAAATATCGGCAAAATCCTTATTTGTGTTAATCGATCGCAATCTTAAATACCAGCGGCCAGTTTCCTCCCTGCCTGAAAACCAGACGCAGTCCTTCTTCATCACGGCTCCACGCAACCGGCTCTTCACAGCCCAATGCCCAAACATCGCGGATGATACCATTAAATCCTGTCGCATGTTTGGATGCTCCCTGTGTTCCAAGTGCCCGAATGCAGTAGTTTCCATCCTCGCTGTGTTTCAGAACAGTCGCGTACAGGAAGCCATGTGCGGTTGTAAAGCGGATATCCTGCGATGTGAAGTTCTTCTTGATCCGATCAGAAAACTGTCCTTCCACAATTTTCGTCGGTCCCTCGCCGCTGATTCTCCAGATCCTTGCATCGTAAATCGCTTCTCCGTTGACCTTCATCCACGCGCCGATCTCTTTCAAAACATGCTGATCCTGCTCTGAAATAGTTCCATCTGCCTTTGGTCCAACATTCAGAAGCAGACGGCCGTTTTTGCTGACAATATCAACCAAATCACAAAGAATATCCTCCGGGGCCTTAAACTCGTTATTTTCCGTATAGCACCAGGAATTATACGCAATTGCGGTATCCGTCTGCCACAGATACGGTTTCACGTCCGCGAACTGCCCACGCTCTACATCCGGCACCGCAGTTCCAAACAGGAACGCATCATGTTTATAATTAATAACTGCTCCGGTTTTCCACTCTGCTGCGCGATTGTAATAATATGCCGCAAGCTTTTTCAGATACGGCTTTGCCGCCTCATGCTGAATCCACCAGTCAAAATAAAGGATCTGCGGATGATATTTATCAATCAGTTCGCAGGTACGAACCAACCAGTCCTCCATATATTCCTGCGTCGGCTCCGGCTTGCTGGCAATATCGAAGTGATCCTTCGGTTCCGGTGTTGCCGGCCAGTAAAAATCGCCGCGCTGCAGCGGTTCGTGAACATCGCTGTCAAATTCCTTTCCCGGTCCCATAAAGAACCAATGCTCAATCCGGTGGGAAGACGCGCCAACTGTCAGTCCCCGTTCTTTGAACTGTGTCTCCAACTCGCCCAGAACGTCTCGCTTCGGTCCCATCTCCGCGGCATTCCAATGGGAAATTTCGCTGCGGTACATCTGGAATCCATCGTGATGCTCCGCGACCGGAACTACATATTGCGCTCCCGCTTCCAGGAACAGATCTGCCCACGTCTTCGGTGAAAACTTCTTTGCCGTAAACATCGGAATAAAATCCTTATATCCAAAATCCTTCTGCTTTCCATACGTTGCCAAATGGTGCTCATATTCCGGCGAACCCTGCACATACATATTCTTGGAATACCACTCACTCTTAAAAGCAGGCACGCTGTAAACGCCCCAGTGGATAAAAATACCAAACTTTAATTTCTGATACCATTCCGGCGGCTCATACGCAGACAACGATTCCCAACTGTCATGATACGGTCCTTTTGCAATTACCTCGTCAATCAGCTTCAGATATGGCTTCATATCATACATAATGAAATCCTCCTTAAAACTTCCCGTGTGCCACGAAAAAGCGGGTATCGAATCAGTCTGCCGATACCCGCTTTCAAACTTCACTGTCCATTGGACGATACCTCTTTTTCTTAGGAATTTCCTTTGGATGGAATAAGTAGTTCTTATTTCCCGTTCTATATTCAATTGTATTTGCTGACATTTCCTGCAGCGATTATCAATTCTTTTTACCTTTTCTGTCTGCGCTTCATACTGCAGTGATCCGGTTACTGCACAATCATTTTCATACGTTACTGATGTATGTTCCTTATCTCTGTGAAACCAGCTTCATATTCTGGCTTCCTCTTTTACTTTCTCGTCATAAAAGAGTTTCTATGTCCGCTTTTGACAGTTTTGAATTTGAATTCGTCTGCTGTGTCAGACTTGCCTGTGCTTTCTTCCCTCCGTCAGATACTCACTCTTTCAATAACCCGGCAGCCTTACTGCTGTCTGACTGTTGTTTTTCACGTTTCTGACTTTATAAAGAAGAAGCAAAACTTACTTGTACTTTGGACCGTACCTCCTATTCCAGGTTTCCAACCTTTATTTTGTGGGATCTCTTTGTTGTGACTTCATTATACGATATTACCTTATTTTTGTCAAGCACTTTTTCATTATTTTTTTGTTTTTCTTTTTATTATTTTCTGTTGTTTTAATTGTGTGGTATTTTCAAAACTATTCCATTATATTTTTGGATATTTTCAGATGTATCGTAAGACAATTCAGGCATTATATCTGCTATTTTTCTCTCCATTCTTAGAGCGTGTGTCAATCGGATATTCGCAATCCACTTCGCTACTTGCTCATAACCAAATAACTGCTTCGCAGTTTATCAGGAGGGACTTGTACCCCTCCTGATACAAGCAAGTCCCCACTCACTGCTTATTGCTCTTCGCAATTGAAGCAGTGGACTTCCTTGATTTGTTAAAAAAAACTTTCTGCAAGATGTACGTCATAATTTGCGGAAGATTTTACACAAATGAGGGCGTCAAAGTGAGCTGCGACAACCGAATTGGGGCAAAAGATACCGCAAATTAAGGCGTACAGATTACGGGAATGATTTTTCAGACACGCTCTATCAGGGTCTTTGCCAACGTCTCTAACTGCTTCCGGCTATCCTCATTCAGTTTTGGCATCAGACGCACAACCGGTTCTGCAATGGTCAAATTTTTCCCGCCTTCCAGCAGTTTTGTCATCACCTTTGCCGCTGCGGGCGCCCAGGAACCATTTTCAATCAAACCAACCGTACGTTTCTGATAATTATGATCCAGAAGCCGTGTGATAAAATCTCTCATAAATGGAAAGACATCTCCATTGTACGTTGGAGCCGCCAGCACCAGTTTATCAAAGCGGAAGCTATCCGCAACTGCAGCCGCCATATCATCTCTCGCCAGGTCGTATACCGATATCGTCTCTCCCTTCTGCCGCAGATACTCCGCAAGTTCCAGAGCCGCGCGTCTGGTATTTCCGTACACTGATGCATATGCAATCACCGTCCCCTTTGCCTCCGGCTCATACGATGACCATTTTCCATAAAGCTCCAATACCTTTTCCAGATGATCCGTCAGCACCGGTCCATGAAGCGGACAGATCATCTGAATATCCAGCTTCGCTGCCTTTTTCAGCAGCGCCTGTACCTGTACGCCGAACTTTCCGACAATTCCAATATAATACCGCCTCGCTTCATCTGTCCATTTCTGATCCACATCCAGCGCTCCGAATTTCCCAAACGCGTCTGCAGAAAACAAAATCTTACTGCTACTGTCATACGACACGAGAACCTCCGGCCAGTGTACCATCGGTGCTGCCGCGAATGTCAATTCATGCGTTCCCAGCTTCAATACGGTTCCTTCTGCCGCGACCACCCTGCGATCTGCAAAATCAGTTCCAAAATACAATTTCATCATCGAAAAAGCTTTTGCTGAAGAAACAATTATCATTTCCGGATACTTCTGTGCCAGCTTCAGGATCCCTGCAGAATGATCCGGCTCCATATGATGTACTACCAGATAATCCGGTTTTCTTCCACTCAGCTCCCACTCT
>CAJMMH010000282.1 GCA_905214365.1 uncultured bacterium | reverse complement strand
CCTGCTCTTTCAAACACTGAATCAGAATTTCAGAACCTGTAAGCTGCATGACACTTTCTCCTCTCTATCTCTCCGATATGCCCCCGGAATCTGAGACATACATTTTATGGTTGCTGCGTACACTCCGCTCAGACAGCAGCAGAGCAGGCGCAACCCTTTATGTACTCGGATTCCGGGCGCTCATTTTTAATGAACTTCCAAAACCGCTCCCTTACTTGCGGACGAAACCATGCTTGCGTAACGGGCAAGATATCCGGTTGTAACTCTCGGCTCTCTTGGCGTCCATGCCGCCTTTCTTCTTGCCATCTCTTCATCCGATACCCGTACATTCAGCGTATTGGCCGGAATGTTGATCTCGATGATATCGCCCTCTTCTACCAGTGCGATCGGACCGCCGACTGCCGCTTCCGGGCTGACATGCCCGATGCTCGCGCCGCGTGACGCGCCGGAGAAACGACCATCTGTGATCAGCGCAACGGACTCTCCAAGACCCATTCCTGCAATGGCGGAGGTCGGGTTCAGCATCTCTCTCATACCAGGACCACCCTTCGGTCCCTCGTAGCGAATAACAACAACATCTCCTGGAACAATCTTTCCGCCCTTGATTGCCGCGATTGCGTCTTCTTCACAGTCAAAGACTCTTGCCGGTCCCTCATGCACCATCATCTCCGGAGCAACTGCGGAACGCTTTACAACGCCGGAATCCGGAGCCAGATTGCCCTTCAGCACCGCGATGCCGCCGGTTGCGCTGTACGGATTGTCAATCGGACGGATGACCTCCGGATCACGGTTGACCGCATGCGCAATGTTCTCGCCGACAGTCTTTCCGGTTACAGTCATGCAGTCGAGATTGAGCAGGTTCTTCTTGGACAGCTCATTCATGACCGCGTACACGCCGCCCGCCTCATTGAGCTGCTCCATATAGGTATGACCTGCCGGAGCCAGATGACAGAGGTTCGGAGTTACCGCGCTGATGCCGTTTGCGATATCTACATTCAGCGCAACGCCCGCTTCTCTTGCGATTGCCGGAAGGTGCAGCATGCTGTTGGTGGAGCAGCCAAGCGCCATATCCACGGTCAGCGCATTGCGGAACGCTTTCTCGGTCATTATGTCACGCGGGCAAATATTCTTTTTTACCATTTCCATGACCTGCATGCCGGCATGCTTTGCCAGCTTGATGCGCTCGGAATAAACAGCCGGGATCGTGCCGTTTCCGCCAAGGCCCATACCAAGAGCCTCTGTCAGACAGTTCATGGAGTTTGCGGTGTACATGCCGGAACAGGAACCGCAGGTCGGACATGTTTTGCACTCATACTCGTAAACGTCCTCTTCGCTCATCTTTCCTGCCGCGTACGCACCGACTGCCTCAAACATGGAGGACAGGCTGGTTCTCTTTCCGTGTACATGGCCTGCAAGCATCGGACCGCCGCTGACAAAAACAGTTGGGATATTGATGCGGGCAGCCGCCATCAGAAGACCAGGCACATTTTTATCGCAGTTCGGAACCATAACCAGTCCGTCAAACTGATGCGCCATTGCCATGCACTCGGTTGAATCAGCAATCAGATCTCTGGTAACCAGAGAATACTTCATGCCGACATGACCCATCGCAATTCCGTCACAGACTGCGATTGCCGGAAATACAACCGGTACGCCGCCTGCCTCGGCAATACCGAGTTTTACCGCGTCTACGATCTTATCCAGGTTCATATGACCCGGAACGATTTCATTGTATGAGCTGACAATACCGATCATCGGCTTGTCCATTTCTTCCTTTGTAAAACCAAGCGCATTGAACAGGGAGCGGTGCGGTGCCTGCTGCATGCCTTTTTTTACATTATCACTTCTCATTGGTCTTCTCCTTTTATCTGATGACGCGCTTTTGGAAACTCCCGGCCGCCTGATTCTGCGGCTGATTTTTGTCAAAGCTTCCGAAGGCGCATGCAATCGCTGCATTGTGTGCGGATCCATCATCGTGCCGCCTGCAGCTAGTCAAACGGATATTCGCAATCCGCATTCTCTACTTGCTCATAATTGAATATTAGAAACGATGGCATCTCCCATCTCGGTGGTTCCTGCCTGCCTGCAGCCCTCGGACATGATATCCACAGTGCGCAGACCATCCTTGAGTACCTTTGCAACAGCAGCCTCAACCGCGTCTGCTTCCTTGTCCATGTCAAAGGAATAACGCAGCAGCATTGCCGCTGAAAGAATGGTTGCGATCGGGTTTGCAATTCCCTTTCCCGCGATATCCGGAGCGGAACCGTGGCTCGGCTCATACAGGCCAAGTTTGCCGGAGCCAAGACTTGCGGATGACAGCATGCCGATCGAACCGGTAATCATGCTTGCCTCATCGGAAAGGATATCTCCGAACATGTTCTCAGTCAGAATGACATCAAACTGTCCCGGATTCATAACAAGCTGCATCGCGCAGTTATCAACCAGCATGTGCTCAACCTCTACGTCCGGGTACTCCTTTGCGACATCATTGACAACGCTTCTCCACAGACGGGAGGAATCAAGCACATTGGCCTTATCAACGCTTGTTACCTTTCTGCGGCGCTTTCTCGCAATCTCAAAACCCTTGACCGCAATGCGGCGGATCTCATGCTCATCGTATACCAGCACATCAGTCGCTCTTTTTTCACCGTTTACATCCTCTGTCTTATGTTCCCCGAAATACAGACCGCCGGTCAGCTCTCTCATAATTACCATGTCAAATCCTTCGCCAACCACTGACTGCTTCAACGGGCATGCGTCCTTCAGTTCGTCATAAAGCATTGCCGGACGGATGTTTGCGAACAGGCCGAGACCCTTGCGGATCTTCAGCAGTCCTGCTTCCGGTCTCAGGTTCGGAGCAACGTCATACCAGCGGGAATTGCCCACCTTTCCTCCGACAGCTCCGAGCAGGACAGCATCCGATGCCTTTGCCTTCTCCAGTGTTTCCTCTGTCAGCGGCTCCCCGTACGCATCGATGGAGCATCCTCCCATCAGCAGCGTCTCATACTGAAATGTGTGGCCGTATACCTTTGCCACCTGATCCAGAACCTTCTTTGCTTCTCTGACAATCTCAGGACCGATTCCGTCTCCGGGAATCAGCGCGATCTTATATTCCATGTCATTTCCTCCTGTCTGCAGCGTGGGCAAAATAGCGCCCCGTTTTGCCTGTTCTCTATGTTAGAACATTTCCGTGTTTTTTGCAAGACCTGCAATTCAAAAATCCGTCGAAAGAATAAGTTTCATCAACAACTCATTATAATAAATCAACGTTTTTTCGTCAAAATCATATATTTTTCATGTTTCCAGCGTAAATTAGCGTTTTAAAGATTAATCTGCCGCAATAAGTGCTCCTGCCGCAATCACCGCCGCCGCCCAAACAACGGCAAGCAGAATTCCGGTCTTTTTCTCTTTTGCCCTCTGCAGCAGACGCCACAGAATCGGAAGAGTTGCCGCCGCTCCCGCCGCATAATACTGAATCGGCGGATTCGGATCCTGCAGCTGCAGGCCGAGAACCGCGCCCGCAATCAGAAATACAACGCCAAACGCAATCATCATAAAAATCAGATCCAGCAGCCGGTCGCCAATCAGCGTTCTTGACTTTTCCGGCAGATATGACTTTTTCTTTCGATTCATTGTTCTTCTCCTATCATTTTGTATGTGCTCTCGGAATCTTTTTGTGCTTGATTTTACGAGAAGATTTTTTGTCAGA
>CAJMMH010000281.1 GCA_905214365.1 uncultured bacterium | reverse complement strand
GTCGCAAGCGACCGCCGCAGGCGCGAGAATGTGCCAAGGCACATTCTTTGTTCTTTTTCATTGTCCTTTTTTGTAAGATGTGGTAGGATAGAAACCATGAAACATACTTGCGGAATTTCGTTGTACCTGAATTTATAAGCGGATGTTCAAACAAAGAGACAGGGAATCAGAGATTTTGGGAGTACATGGAAAAGATGAGAGGTGAAGCAAATGGCAGAGAAGCTACTTTGGAACGACGGATGGAAATTCTGCGAGTGCCCGTTGGACGCGGCATCGATGGAAATGCCGGGAGAAGAGCATTTTAGCCCGGTTGATCTTCCTCATGACTGGATGATCAGCGATACCCATGCTTTGTATCGGGACAGCATTGGCTGGTATCGGAAGCGTTTTTCTGTTTCGGAACTGGAACGGAAGCATACGTCTGTCCGGTTTGACGGTGTTTATATGGACACGACTGTGTATCTTAATGGCACAGAGATCGGACAGTGGAAATATGGATATTCAACCTTTGAGTTTGATCTGACCGATACGCTGAAGGATGGAGAAAATGAGATTTCCGTTCGCGTGGTTTACCGCAGCCCTAATACCAGATGGTATTCCGGAGCGGGAATATATCGCAATGTCTGGCTGAAGACCAGTCCGGCTACGTATCTGGCAGCAGACGGGATTTATATCACGCCGAGAAAGCGTGAGAACGGCTGGACTGTTGAGATTGATACGGAAGTTGTATTCGGCGCGCAGCCGGTAGACCGGCTCAGACAACGCCTGTTTGCTCCGGACGGGCGTCTGGAGGCAGAATGCCAGTGTATGATTATCTATGAAGAGCAGGGCAGCTCAGTTGGAAGGATTCATCAGGAGTTGGTAATCAGCGATCCGCAGCTATGGGACATTGCAAAAGGAAATCTGTATACGCTTCGGACTGAGCTGATGTCAAAAAAGATGGTACTGGAGCAGGAAGAGCAGCGTTTTGGCCTTCGCACGATGCAATTTGATCCGGATCAGGGATTTCTGTTGAATGGCAGGAAGGTGAAAATCAACGGAGTCTGCGAGCATCACGACCTGGGCTGCCTGGGTGCGGCCTTTAATAAGACCGCGATGAAGCGGAAGCTTACCATGCTGCGCAGCATGGGCGTAAACGCAATCCGTACTTCTCACAATATGCCAGCGCCGGAGCTGATGGATCTTACTGATGAAATGGGATTTCTGGTGGACAGTGAAGCGTTTGATATGTGGGAGCGCTCCAAGACGGAAAACGATTATGCCCGTTTCTTTCCAGAGTGGATGGAGAAGGATGTGCGCAGCTGGGTACGCCGCGACCGCAACCGTGCCAGCCTGATGATGTGGAGCATCGGAAACGAGATCTATGATACACATGCCGACAAGCGCGGACAGGAAGTGACGCGCATGCTGAAGGAGGCGGTGGAAGCCAACGATCCGAAGCGGCATGCGCCGGTAACGATAGGTTCCAATTACATGCAGTGGGAAAACGCGCAGAAGTGCGCGGATATCCTGAAGATTGCCGGATACAATTATGCGGAGAGACTCTATGAGGATCATCATAAAAAGCATCCGGACTGGGTGATTTACGGAAGTGAGACGGCATCTGTGCTGTCCAGCCGCGGAATTTACCATTTCCCGCTGGAAACGTCGATTCTGACCGATGAGGATGAACAGTGTTCGGCGTTGGGCAACTGCACGACCAGCTGGGGAGCAAAGAATTGCGAGGCATTCCTGACTGCTGACCGGGATGCGGAGTTTTCAATGGGACAGTTTTTGTGGACTGGTTTTGATTACATTGGAGAGCCGACGCCGTACCAGACCAAGAACTCCTATTTTGGCCAGATTGATACGGCTGGATTCCCGAAGGATGCATATTATATCTGCAAGTCGCAGTGGACGGATTACCGGACTGATCCGATGGTTCATATCTTCCCGTACTGGGATTTCAATCCGGGGCAGATCATTGATGTTAGAGTATGCTCCAACGCGCCGAAGATCGAGCTGTTTCTCAACAATGTGTCTCAGGGAACTGTTACGATTGATCATGCGTACGGTCATGATCTGATCGGCCACTGGAAGCTTGCCTATGTGCCGGGTGAGCTGTATGCGGTGGCTTACGACGAAAACGGAGAGGCAATTGCCGAGGATAAGCAAGAGTCGTTTGGGGATCCGGTGCGTATTTCCATGAAGCCGGACAAGACCATTGTAAAGGCCAACGGCAGAGATCTGATTTTTGTCGAGATCCGGGTCAAGGACCAGGAAGGACGTTATGTAGAAAATGCCAGAAACCGCGTGAAAGTAGAGGTAACCGGAGCCGGTCGTCTGGTTGGTCTGGATAACGGAGACAGCACAGATTTTGACCCATATAAGGGAATTTCAAGAAGGCTGTTCAGCGGCCGTCTGCTTGCTGTAATCGCATCGAATACAGAACCAGGACGAATCAGCATCCGCGTCAGCGGAACCGGTCTGAAATCCTGTGAACAGCGGTATGATTCCATCCGGTCTTCTCATACAAAGGGAGTTGCGGCCTCATTTACCTGCACCGAACAGACGATGTATGCGGGAGGCATCGGCGGCGGTCCGGTCAGCATCAATGAGGTGCCGGTACGCAAAATCGAGCTGACAGCGCCGCAGGGAGCGGTATTTACATCCGATGCGAAGGAACTGCCGGTAGAAGTAAGACTGTTCCCGGGTGGCGTGAACACCGAACTGATCTGGAAGGTGACAAATGAGCGAGGGATTGAAAGTGATCTGGCGTCCATCCGGGAGACGCCGCACGGCGCGGTTGTGACCGCAAAGGGCGATGGTAAGTTTGAACTTCGCTGTGCCACAAAGAATCAGGGAACGATTCCAAGCGTAGTATCGGCGATTTCTTTTACCGCAGTCGGAATCGGACAGCCGATTCTGAATCCGTATGAGGAAATCTGCGGCGGCCTTTATACCAGAAGCAGCGGAACAGTTATGCCTGGTCTTGCAAAGGGTCTGCTTCTGAGCGGAGAAGGAGAGGCAGCAGCTGTATTTGATGGACTGGATTTCGGCGATTATGGCTCCGATACAGTGACGCTTCCGATCTTTACAACGGAGAGCGGACCGGTGCAGCTGCAGCTGTGGACGGACCTGCCGTCGGCTCCTGGAAGCGAAAAGCTTGGTGATTTCATCTATCAGAAGCCGAGCCGCTGGGAGGTTTATCAGGAAGAGACATTTGTACTGCCGAGACGCCTGAAGGAAATCAGCTCCTTCTGCATTGTCAGCACGGAAAAGCTTCACATCCGCGGAGTTGTTTTTAAAAAGTACGAAAAGGCGCTCCAGACGCTTCAGGCAGTGGAATGCAGCCAGATCTACGGCGATTCGTACCGCATGGCGCCAGGCGCTGTGCTCGGCATTGGAAATAACGTCTCAGTGGTGTTTGAAGACATGAATTTTCCGGAGGACGGTGTTGACGCGGTACGGATCTGCGGCCGCAGCGCGCTGGAGAAGAACACCATCCATATCCGTTTCCATGGAACAGACGGTGAGTCAGTGCAGTTAGCGGAGTTTGCCGGAAGCGAGGACTGGAGTGAGCAGGATTTTGATCTGGAGCCGTTAAAGGGAGCGGGAACCATAAGCTTTGTGTTCCTTCCAGGCTGCAGCTTTGATTTTAAATCATTCCGTTTTTATAAGAAAGAAGATGGAAATCAGTAAAAGTCAAGCGGATATTCGCAATTGAAGCAGGGGACTTCCTT
>CAJMMH010000280.1 GCA_905214365.1 uncultured bacterium | reverse complement strand
GGGGAGTGAGAAGGGCGGGAAGCCTCTGCGTCGTTCAAAATGCTATATGCCGTTGATTTACATAGGGTGTTCAGGCAGCTATCAGGGGTGTGGGGGTTCCCTGGAGGATAAAGAAGAAAAGGGAATTTCACGGGCATTGCGGTATTACTTCCGCAATGAACATGAAAAAGCAAGGGAAATAAGTACAAAATATAAAAAGAGCGCAAGTCCGGAGATTCGTCTTTCTGCGCTGTTGACCAATGCGATGGCAACGATCCAGACGGGAAATGCGGAGACGGTACGTCAGGATCTGGATGAAATTGCAAATGAAGAGCGGCTCGCTTCTAATCCGACCTGGAAATTGTATTGCCAGATGACGGATGGACTTTTAAGTGTATTTTTTCATTCAGAATCTGTAGATATCAACAACCTTTACAGCCGGATCAGTGATTGTCCGGAAGGAATGCGGTATTATATGATATATGCCTGTGCGCATGTGTTTTACATTAAGCGGGAATATGAGCGGGCAAAAGGAATGGCAGAAAGCGCGTTAATCATGGCGGGAAACCGCTTTCCGATCGCAAGCATCTATCTGTATATTGTATTGACAATGATCTGTCTGAGCCTGAAGCAGGATGAGCAGGCAAAAAAAGCATTTGACGCAGCATGGGCAATTGCATATCCGGAACGCTACATTCATCCGTTCATTGAGCATCACGGGATGCTGCAGGGTGAAATCGAGCGGTCGCTGCGCAGACAGTATCCGGAAGAGTATAATGAAATCATCGAGTCAGTATACCGGTTCAGCCGCGGCTGGATGAAGATTCACAATCCAGTATCTACACTCCAGGTAACCGATGCGCTGACTACATACGAGTTTTCCGTTGCCATGCTGGCGGCGAAGGGACGTTCCAATAAAGAGATTGCAAAATTACTTGGAATCTCAGTAAATACCGTAAAATCCCATATGGAAAATATATTCACAAAGCTTCATATCTCCAGCAGAGCAGAAATTGATTCGTTTGTAAACCGGTGAGAAAAAGGCTTTGCAAAAAAAGAAGTTTGAACAGAAACCGATCAATCCCTTTTTGAAATTTATTCTCAAAAAGGGATTGACTTTTCTATAGAGTTAGCATATACTTACCAGTGGTTAGATACTACTAACACGGAACATGTCTCTGGCAATGGAGGATGAGTGTCATGGAAACGGAAGGAACGATTGTATATAAAAAGGAGGACGCAGAACGCGATGTCATTCTGTGTCGCCTGAGAGAGCGCGGCTGCCGGATTACCAAACAGCGCCTGAAGCTGATTGATACGATTCTGGAAAATGAATGCGGCAACTGTAAAGAGATTTATTATAAAGCATTGGCGAAAGATGACAGCCTTGGAATTGCCACGGTATACCGAATGGTGAATCTGCTGGAGGAAATCGGCGTGATCAGCCGGAAAAACATGTACAATGTTAATTTTGCAGACAGCGGCAAAAACAACAGCGTCTGTACCGTATCGTTGGATGACGGAACTGTCTACCAGCTGTCGGCACAGACCTGGAATGCAATCATCAGCGCCGGTCTGCGCTCGCAGGGGTATCTGCGGGATCAGAAACTGGTTTCGATTACGATGAAGTAATCGCTGAAGCTTTTTTCAAACACGTTTTAAAGTGCATAAATGTACTCTCGTAAATTCAGGCACAAAAAGATTCCGGGAGTCCATAAAGACAACAGGAGGAAATTGTGAGATGAAGCAGATAACATTAAAAATCGACGGTATGATGTGCGGCATGTGTGAGAGTCATATCAACGACGCAGTGCGCAAGGCATTTCCCGGAGCAAAAAAAGTATCCTCGTCACATTCAAAAGGCGAGACAAGTATATTGACGGAGGATGCGTTTCCGGAGGATGCAGTTCGTCAGGCAATTGAGGAAACCGGATATCAGCTTCTTTCCGTGTCTGAAAAGCCATATGAGAAAAAGGGATTTTTCTCAAAATTATTCGGCTGATTTATGATAACCGAAGCGGAGTGCTGCAATCTGTTTCGATGTTTGATTTGCTGAAATTCCAGGTCTTTCCGTCAGAATGTGCCAGTTGTGTGACAGAATGATTACCCATATGCGGCAATCGGTGCCAATGCAGCTGAAACGTATTCTGAAAGCGGTACATATAATAAGTATAGTGCTTTTGTCATGTTTGAGTGCAGGGGTGATTTTCTGCCAGCCGCGTTCAAATTTCATTAACGTACGCACCGCGTACGCTTCAAAAATTTGAACACGACTGACAAATAATCTTCTTGTAAAATCAGGCACAACAAGATCCTAAGAGCACATTATAAAAAGCGGGAGGATCAATTTATGGAAACTTTTTATGGAATACTGATTCCGTTTCTTGGCACGTCGCTCGGCGCAGCCTGCGTATTCTTTATGAAAAAGAATCTGAGCGACCGTATGCAGCGCCTGCTGACCGGGTTTGCAGCAGGAGTCATGGTGGCGGCATCAATCTGGAGTCTTTTGATTCCGGCAATTGAACAGTCGGAGCCGATGGGGGTCTGGTCGTTTGTTCCGGCGGCGGTTGGATTCTGGAGCGGTGTGCTGTTTTTGTTGCTTCTGGATCATATCATTCCCCATTTGCACCGCAACAGTGATCAGGCGGAGGGTCCGAAAAGCACCTTGCAGAGAAAGACAATGATGGTGCTTGCAGTTGTGCTGCACAACATTCCGGAGGGAATGGCAGTCGGCGTTGTATACGCGGGCTGGAAGAGCGGCAACGCGGATGTGACGGCAATGGCGGCGCTGGCGCTTTCCTTGGGAATTGCCATTCAGAATTTTCCCGAGGGCGCGATTATTTCCATGCCGTTAAAGGCGGAAGGAATGGGAACATTCCGCGCATTTGCAGCCGGTGTGCTTTCCGGTATTGTGGAGCCGATCGGCGCGTGGATTACTATTCTGGCTGCGGGACTGCTTGTACCGGCTCTGCCGTATCTGCTTGGATTTGCGGCGGGAGCAATGCTGTATGTTGTTGTGGAAGAACTGATTCCGGAGATGTCCCAGGGAGAACATTCCAACATTGGCACGATTTTCTTTGCAGTCGGTTTCAGTCTGATGATGATTCTCGATGTCGCGTTGGGGTGATTATGCTTGACGCACGTTGTGCAGAAAGTTTTTTAGACACATTTCAGGGGGCAGAGGATAGTCAAAATGAAAAGGACCTGTGGTTTCAGCAGATAGTTTCGACAGAAAATTATCTGGAAACCGCAGGTTTTTCCTTGCTATTCGGATTTCGCTATTTTGCGGCGCTGTTTTTGCGGCAATATTTTCTGAAACTGTTATCCTGGCGCGTATTTGAAAAATCATTTCCGCAGCCTGCACACGTTGAAAACGGATATAGGTTATGGAGGTGCAGACGAACAGCGGAAAGAAATTTCGGAGTACATAATAGAATAGAGGATCAATATAGAATGCAAATTATTGAAATATTACCAGGAATCCGGCTGGTATGCGGAAAAGGGATTCCGGATATGGAGGATCAGAGGAGCCGCGAGGTGCGGATTGCCCAGGGGGTGTCTCTGTCGGGATCTGCAGAAGCCGTGGACGGCGGGTGAGCTGGCGGAGGCCGGCGGCTTCCGCGGTGATTATACCTATGGGTTGCGGGCAGTTTACCGTCTGCTTGCAATGCAGATCGCCGACCTCGACGAGCCGAAGGAAGAGAAAACCTTTCAGATTCTCGGCGCGTCTGCCGTTTATGGGAGAAAAAGGCATGGAC
>CAJMMH010000279.1 GCA_905214365.1 uncultured bacterium | reverse complement strand
CGCGGTTCCTGCAAGCAATGTAAACTGGCAGGAAATATGCAGAAACTGCAGCAGGAATACCAGATAAATAATATAGAAATTTCCTGCAAGGAAATAGAAAATCAGCTGTTCTGCCACCGGATAATGACGGAACCGTTTCCGCAAAAGCAAAAAAGGCAAAAGCAACGTCACCACACTGTACGCAATCAAAATCCCGCAGATTTGCAGAATCGTCAGCATCGTCATTGACATTTCTTTCACCTTCTTACTTTTGTTGATTTTTACTCTTCTGCTCACAGCTAAACACACGAATCAGCTCCAGTGTTTCGCTGTCGATGACAACATCCGACTTTTTCAGTTCATCCAACACCTGGAAGAACCGGTCTTTCTCATTTTCCATAAAGTACAACTTCAGCCTGCAGGTAAACGCTTCGAGTTCTCCAGGATACTGCACTGCCAGACGGTCACACCAGACTTCTGTTTCTTCAAATTCTTTTAAATCCAACAGACACAGGCAGATGCCTTCATACCGTTTTGCTGTCAGCTCCGCCGGATTTTTATCATACAGTGACTGGCCTGCTTCCGCAAGCATATGAACAAATTTTGCCTGCTCAATGCTGGTAAATACCTTCTGGCAAAGAATCTTCTCCATGTAATCAATCAGCAGTCTTTCGTACTCTGTCTCTTCTGGCTTCTCTTCCTTCATTTCCGTGTACATGTTCTGTACACTGACACGGAAATCATTGAGTTCGTCCCGCAGTACCGACGCCGCATAATGGGAGGTTTCCGAATCCTCGCTGTCAAGTGCCAGCGTAATAGACTCCAATGACTCCTGAAGATCGCCGCGGATGACATTCAGCATCAGCATACGCAGATTTTTCCGGTCGCTGACCGCAAGCGCTTCCTCCAGAGGCACCATGTTCCGCTCCCGTTCTTCATCCGCTTTCAGATGCGTCTTTACACGCTCCTTGTTGAAGATAACGTCTTCCAGATCCACTTCCTGCCGGAACACAGTAATATAAACCAGATGTCCAACAAGAAAAAACAATGGGCCGACCATGGGACACAAGATCATAATAATTACCCGGATCAAGTATGTCCTCCGGTTATCGTGAAGCGCTTCCGCCTCATCCTTATCCTGCTCTTCCCTTGCCGGGACATAAAACAAGATTCCCCACAGATAATAAAGAATGGAGACAATCAGATTCAGCACCCACATTACAACAAACATCCACTCTGCACGGGTCATGTTTGTCCCACCTCCCCGCGCACAATGCTGCTTTCAAAGCCTGACTCACGGAAGCGGTCAATAACCCCCTGCGCATTGCTTTCATCTGTGTTTGGAAGAAGAACATACAGTTCTTCTTCCATCACGCCAAAGTAGTCGGTCTGGCGCAGCTTCTTTTCCAGACGCGCAGCAGTTTCCATATACCCTTCCTCTGAATGCTCCACTTTCAGAAGGGTACATTCCGTCAGACCATGACGCTTTGCGTTAAAAAATGCATCCTTCAGCTGTCGGAACGCCTCCGGAGCCAGGATATCGCTGTTTTCCACATAACGGTTTGTCCGCAATGCTTCCAGATAGCGCCTTGCCTTTACAACTGCATTCTGGATCAGATATCCAATAACTGTCAGCCGGTTTGCTTCTGCCAGGTTCATACGCTCCCACGGGAGACCCCAAAGCATCAGAATGATCTGCATCTCCTCATCGGAATAGATGGCATATGCCATCAATGGATACGCGGAATCCATCGTCTTATTGATGTAAACCCGGTGTTCCTTCAGGTCGTCGTACATCGCACCCATATCCACATATCGGATTGAATTTCCAAGCTTCCGCGCCGTTTCTGAAGTGAATGAAAACAGACGGGCGTACGCTTTATTGGCTACCATGTAAACGGCCGCGTCTTCCGTATCCATCAGCTGAGAAATGACCTGAACCGAATAGAATAAAACCTCCTCTGGCCCGTACTGGTCAAGCTTGGATGTAATTTCATAAATCTTTCCAAGACTATCCTTCTGATTGACAATCTGGCGCTCAAAGGTATGCTTCATCCGCACATTGCTATCATTAATGTCCGTCATATCCCCCAGCTGTCCGTTCAGATAGGTAATCTCCTCTTCATCCTGATTCCGGATAAACTTAATCTGATCCTTCATGTAGCCGACTACCATACCAACAATGAACAGCTGCGCCATCCACACATAGGTATTGTAGTCCAACAATACCTCAAATCCCGTCTTATCGTACATCTGCCGGAAGCAATATCCGGCGGTCGCCAGAAGCGCGGAAAAAATTGCCTGCTGCTGTCCATAGACAATTGCAAATAGAAGCACATATAACAGGTAGAAATCCAGCTTATTGAAATACTGACTAGATACCGCGCGGTTGTTCAGCATGAAAAATGGAATAAAGCAGATCATGTTTTCCATGTATGGAACCAGCAGCCGGAAAATCATCTTAATGGTACGCCACATCCGGTTGCCAAGACCTGCACCGGTATCTTCCGGGTGAAGGAAGGAATCGCTGTGGCGCTTCATATATTGAACGGTCTTTTTTACTCCATCTTCGTAACTTACAAAAATCTTCCGGCCAAATTCTGATTCAAAATTGCCGGCATCCAACACCAGGCGGTATCCGGTTCCAACTGTATTATCCACGATTTCAATATTGTTTCCAGCTGCTTTACTTACCAGCTGCGCCAGCTGCATCTGATTGATTACTTCGCCGGACGAAAGATGATACACCTCATGCTTCAGCTTCTCCGCAGATACCAGCCGGTTTAAAAACTCAACCGCATCGTTCTGGTGAAGCATGGAAAACTGATTCCTGCTGTTTGCCTGAATCTTGTTGTTCCGCAGCATTTCCAGCGCCATTTGGAAACATGGATTATTGTCTTCCTTTCCTTTTACCGGAACGCCGTACAGATGATCAAGGCGTACGATTACTGCTTCCATTCCTCTGGTATTGTAATAGCTCCTGCAAATCTCCTCGCCCTGTGAAACCGCCAGCGCGCGGAAGCTGTTTGCGGATGGCTGCTCATCCTCCTTGATATTATCCGGATAGGATTTTCCAAACACATCCTGCGAAGACAAATAAAGGAAACGGCCATCCTTTACAACAGAATACGCCGACAGGATATTTGTAAGATCTGCCGTATACTGAACGGATTCTTTCCGCGCGTTGCTCCAGTCATATCTGGTATCCCACGCTCCCATAAACAGCACAACATCCGGATTTGCACTCGCAAAAATCTCTTTGATACTGTCACTGTCGTACGTAAAATTATATTTTTCAAATACCTTCTGATAAGAAGTCCGGCCGTTTCTACTTCCAGTCAGAAGATACACACGATGCCCATCCTTATTGAGCCTGTTGATCATCGCATCCATGAAACGGCCTTCTCCGCCAACCAGAAAAACAACCATGCGACCGCCTCCTTTCTTTCGTAAATTCGTCGTTACTGATGTTTATGTTCATCTGCTTCCGCTGTTCTTTCCAAAAGTCCCTGCTCAGCCAGAACATTCAGCACCTGGATTACATCCGACAGCACTTCCGCTTCGCTGATCCCATATTCATCTGCAAGAAGCTTTGCCAACTCCTTCACTGATTCAGCATCTTCCGCATGTTCATACAAAAAAGCGGCTGTTTCGCTCAGCGTAATCGTATGATTGACTTTTTCCGCGGTTTCTCCGCATGGAATCAGTACATACTCGTCTGATAATTTCCGAAGTACATAGGTTCCCAGTTTTTTCATCTGCAATCTT
>CAJMMH010000278.1 GCA_905214365.1 uncultured bacterium | reverse complement strand
GCGGTGCGTACGTTGATAAAATTCAGACATCTCCGGCGGAAAATCAGCTGCAAAGTCAGATGCATAAGAGCTTCCGAGAGTACATTTTTTTCGGTCTGCCGGCTTTTGCCGCCGGATAAGCTGACGCTATATGCATCTCTCATCCGGCCTGCGTCCGCATTTCCTGCTTCGGACACAATATGGCCTCTGTCACCGTTTCCTATAGTAACGCATTTGACCGAAAAAAGCAATGGAATGTTATACTTGCTATTTTCCTTCCGCTTCTGCTATACTTTAACAAATCAAAGAAGTCCCCTGCTTCAATTACGAAGCACGCAGCAGTCCGGTATCAGAAGGGACAAAATGCCTTCTGCCCGCAATCAATGAAAGGATCGATCTTATGAACAGTAATTCCGCAGTTACCTTCCGCGAATACCGGTTTTCGCCGGATTTTCCATTTCTGTATATGCATAGCACCAAATCCGGAACGGATCCGCTTCCGTTTCACTTTCATAACTGTCTGGAAATCGCAATCTGCGAAGAAGGCTCGATGTACTGGAACCTAGAAGGGCGTTCCTTTGAAATTCAAGCCGGACAAATCTGCCTTGTTCCGCCCTTTATCACGCATTATTCACTGTTTCTGCCTGATGACGAGCACAGGCTGTGCCGGTATCTGTTCTTCAATCCGGAAGAGCTGCTGCAGCCGATCCTTGAAGACGGCGTCCCGCAGGATTTTCTCTGGTACCGCTTCTTTCAGGCGCCGTTTCTTCTCTCCGGCCAATCCGACTCAGAAATCGCTTCCATCCTCGATAAAATTGTCTCCGAAATCCAGACTATGCCGGACTTTTATCAGGATGAAATCCGCAGTCTGGTTCAATACCTGATGATCCTTCTCTGCCGTCATTTCCGGAAAAACCGTCCGGACTCTGACAACGCGATTCCCGGCATCCGTTCCCGGATCTTTCCGGCAATTTCCTATATTGACAGCCACTATCCGCAGGAAATCTCCACGGAGCAGCTTGCCAATCTCTGCAGTATGACCCAGACGCAGCTAAATGCCAGCTTCCGAAAGGCGTTTGACAAAACACCGCTCCAGTATCTGCGGCAGGTACGCATCCGGAAGGCCTGCTCCCTGCTTGACCGCACTGAGGACTCAACGCTTTCCATCGCGTACGCTTCCGGTTTCTCTTCCATCTCCAGCTTCAACCGCAGCTTCCAGGAGCTGCTTGGCAAAACGCCGGCCGCGTTCCGGAATGAACGGCGGGCAATCCGTAAAAAGCAGCTGCATTATTCGCCTTACAGCAGCGATTCTTCTTTTTCCGCCTCGGTTTCTGACACGGAGCCGGACTGCCATCCGGATTAAAACTATGCTGCGGCCAATATTCCCAACCAACAGCCGCGGTTAGCTGCTTTGAGGAATCCGGCTGCCATTCAGACTGCTCTGAAATTTATTACATCTCCAGCCGGTCCAGTCCAATGACCGCCAGCGTATAGAACTTCATTGCGGCAAAGTACATCCGCAGATTCAGTCCCTCATCCGGCTCATGCGCGCCGCCGGTTCCCGGCTTAAACAGCCTCGCCTCGCGGTCAGTATCTTCTTTGGTTTTCGGCATACCGCCGATTCCGTACGCAAACGCATTCGGGAGCTTTCTCGCGTACGTGCCGCCGCCCATCACAAAGGCTTCTGTTTTCAGACCCATCCACTCATTGTACAGGTCGGTCAGATATCCAACTGCCGGATGCTCCTTCGGGAAATAGTTTGGTTTGGAATTGCGCTCCAGACGCCAGATCAGGCCGCGGTCTGCAGCGTACTTTTCCAGGGTATCAATCAGCGCTGCGGAGTCCTGTGTAATCGCATAGCGGATATTCAGATTGATGCACAGATGACCGTCTTCCATGCTGAGAACGGTTCCCGCACAGGTGGTCTTTCCGGATACCTCATCGGTAAACGCAATTTTTTCGGTCTCTCCGTAATATTCTTTTGTCACCTCCGCCAACTTTGCGAACAGCTTCTGATTCTCACTGCCAAGCGCTTTTACACCACGCAGCGTACTCGCCAGTTCATAAATCGCATTGACGCTTCCTTCCGGGAATGCGCTGTGGCGGCTGGTTCCAAACGCAGTCGCACGAATTGTTTTTTCATCCTGCTCCAAAGCAAGCGGTATTTTTCCTTCTGCAGTTTCCAATGCTTTCAGCTCGCTGTACAATTCCTCCGAATACTCGAAAACTGCCTGCGCGCGATCCGGGATCATGTTGCTTGCAGAACCGCCTGCTGCCATCAGAACCGGTTTTTGGAACATTGTTTCAGATAGAAACTGTCCCTCTATGATTCCCTTTTCGCCGTAGCATACCGGGAAGCCGCTGTCTGCAATCAGAGACAGTGCAGGCGTCGGATAATGCTTCGTATAATACTCCAGATCAGACATGCCGCGCTCCTCATCGCAGCCAACAAACAGACGAAGCTCATGCTTCATCTGAATACCAAGCTCACGGATGCACTGCATCAGGTACAGGACGCCGATTGCCGGTCCTTTATTATCCTGCGCGCCGCGTCCAATCAGAAAGCCATCCTTTAAAACCGGCTCAAACGGATCCTGGCTCCAGCCCTCTCCGGTCGGAACCACATCCAGATGATTCCAGAAACCAATGGCATTTTCCGGGTGAAATTCTTTTTCTCCGATCGTACCGACGTAATACTCGCGGTTTTCTGTACAGAAGCCATGCTCCCTCGCAATCGCAAGCATTTCATCCATGGCACGTCTGCAGCCCGTTCCAAATGGTCCGTCCTGCGCGATCCGCTCCGGATCCGACGGCTTTGATACGCTCGGAATGCGCACCATACGCTCCAGGTCAGCCATGAGCGCTTCTCTGTGCGCCTCAAACCAGGCGTCAATCTTATCAAACAATTCCTGATTGATCATATCTTATCTCCTCCTTATCGCTCACTCCAATCACAGGTTTCTGACTGTCACATTGTTTTATTATCCCTTCACTGCACCGATCATAACGCCCTTCTCAAAATACTTCTGAAGGAACGGATATACCACCAGAATCGGTACGGTCGATACCACGATGGTACAATATTTAACCAACTCACTGGAGAACGAATCCTCCATCACCTGAGTCAGTGAATCCGCCGTCAGCGACTGGTTCTCAATCAGAATCTCACGCAGGATCATCTGCAGCGGATACAGGACACGATCTCTGGTAAACATTGCTGCCGGGAACCAGGAGTTCCACTGACCAACTCCGTAATACAGGATCATAACCGCAATAACCGGCTTGGACAGCGGCATGATGATCTTGGAAAATACCGTAAAATCATTCGCGCCATCGATGATAGCTGCCTCTTCCAGGCTGTCCGGAATCGACTCAAAGAAGCTCTTCATAATAATCAGGTTAAATGCGCTGACTGCGTACGGGATGCTCGAAACCCAGATAGTGTTATACACATGTGTATCGCGAATAACAAAGAACATCGGGATCAGACCACCGCTGAAAAACATGGTAAATACAATCATCTTCATGATTCCCCTGCGGATCATAAACGCCTTTCTGGTCAATACATACGCGCCCATACTGGTCAGAACCACCTGCATCGTCGTTCCGACAATCAGGTAAAACATTGTGTTTTTAAAACCGACAAACAGGCTCTTATTGGACAGGGTACGGCGATAACCTGCCAACGTCGGATTTCCAAGAATCCAGGTCAGAGGCCCGGTATGTGATTTCAGCAGCAGCGGATCACTGAAGGAAGCAACGACAACATAATAC
>CAJMMH010000277.1 GCA_905214365.1 uncultured bacterium | reverse complement strand
TAATACTGCACGAACCGAAGCAGCGGCAAACCGCGTGTCTGCCGCTGCTTCGGCGTTTTATTATGGAAGCCCCGCAATCCGCGCATCCACTACCGAAAAATCACCGGTTCCTCCCGCTTTTCCATCCGGATTACCGCGTACGGAAAGCTAAGCGACGCTTTTTCCTGTTTTTCCGGGCCGAGCAGCACGCTTTCAAATACAATGCTGCCGTCTTCGAGATACACAGCCGGGATCTGAATGCTGTAGCCGCCGGTTGGCTGTCTTCCGTACCCAACCGCAATGTACAGGTATGAGCCATCGAGATACGTCAGCTTAAATTCTCCTTCTTTTTTCCCGTCGATGATCTTTTTCAATTCTTCCGGCAGATCCTCCGGCGCTGTCACCGTATATTCAAGATTCTGTTTTTCTTTCCCGCCGCTGATTGACTGACAACCGCCAAGCGGCAGTATGCCAAGAATCGAGACAAGCAAAAGCAAAATGATACACCTTTTTTGCCGACAAACCGCCATTTTCTTCTGCCGCCTGCCGGATGCTGTCATCAAACTGCTCTCCTGCCATCCCCGGATTTTTGATTCCGACATAAAAATACCCCATCGCACCAGATTACAATCTAGTGTATGGAGTAAATTTCTTTCTTATTCCTTTTTATTGCCGCTATCGGAAGTATTTCCTGTTTTCTATTATTCGTTCCATCAATCACGACCGCCTGCTGCCTCTTATACCTATATTGGAAACATTTTGCACAAATTCACAGTAAGTCAAGCGGATATTCGCAATTGAAGCAGGGGACTTCCTTGATTTGTTAAGCTGCAGACCATTCTCAAAATGAATTATTCTGCACCTGGAATCTCAGCATTCTGATATACAGTGCCATGATCCGCTCCCTGATAGGTCACGATCTGAGACTTTTTCGGATAGTGCATCCCCAGCGTGCCGGTCGCGTACTCATAGATCGCCTGATAATCCAACTCGCCTTCAATTGCACTCTCCAGAACATTGTTATCATGTGCAAGCTCCGCATACTGGGAAGACAGATTGCTGCTGCTCCTCTGCAGCTCACTCAGCACTGCCTCCTGATGCAGCATAAACAGGCATGATACCAGCATAACCGAAAGGAGAATGCAAAGTATCATTGCCTCTTTATGATTCCATATATTTGCTTTTTCATAGCGATTCCGGATCTCGCGTTCAAGCGCGTGCTTTCTTGCGGCGCGCTCAAACCGTTTCCGGCGTTCTTCCCGAATCCGCTCTTCTTCTGTTTTTATCGGACGCGGAGCCCGTTTCGGCTTTGCCGCCTTCCTTACTGTGCTTTCTCTGGTATACACCGGATAGGAGCGGCTGTCCGAATTAATTCTGACTATCTTATTTTTTTCCTGCATCTCTTATCCTCTGTACCATTGTTTCGGGTTCATTCAGCTATACAGCTACAAAATGCCGCAATTATTGTACACTATTTTTCAGATCAAGTCAATCCCGTTTGACAAAATCCATTGATCACATTATGCGCGTTGTTACCGTTCACGCTGCGCTCAAACAGTAACTGTGCGTTCAGCTGCGATATAAATTCCGGAAGTCTGTGGTCCGACGTATACCTCCATAATGCCATCCTTCACCGGCTGCGCAATGCGGCCGACATTGTATCCGGTTCCCGTTGTCTGGATCACACGAGTCATCAATGCTGACTCATCAACCTCCGCCTGCCATACCGGAATCTGTACCTGGATTCCGACTTTATTGTTGTTGACAATTACAATCGCCTGTCCGCTGCGGTCAAACCTGCCATACGCAAGCCAGTGGCGGCCTCCGGCAAGCGGCCGGTAAGAACCGGTCCGCAGGAAGGAATACTCTTTATGAATACTGATCGCGTACCGATGAAACTCGATCAGCTCCCAGTCCTCACGCCCCCACGGATATGTGCGGCGGTCATCCGGATCGGTCCAGCCAACCTGTCCCGCTTCATCCGCATAGTACAGCGTCGGCGCGCCCGGAAGAGTCATCTGCATAACAACCGCTTCCCGAAATACGCCCTTTTCAATTCCAAGGGAAGCACCTTCTGCTCCGGCTGTTGCCAGGCGGCCAACTGTCCGATTGGTTCTTGTCAGGAACCGGGAATGATCGTGATTGGACAACTCATTCATCGCTGTATCCAGGGAACAGCGCTGAAACTTGCTCATATTGCAGTCCATCGTACGGAAAAACCACTCGCTGTTGCCATACAAAGACTCCTTGTACTCGTCACTGTGCTTCTCCATCCCGGTCAGGAACCAGGTGACCGGCTCCATAAACGCGTCATAGTTCATAACCGTATCCCACTGATCGCCCTGGATCCAGCTCCCCGGATCGCCATAATGCTCGGCAAGAATAATGGCTTCCGGATTGCCTTCCTTTACGCTCTTGCGGAAATCATGCCAGAACCGGTGATTCATCTGCGGCGAATGGCCGAGATCCGCAGCCACATCCAGTCTCCAGCCATCCACACAGTACGGAGCGCTGACCCATTTTTTGCCGACACCAAGCACATAATTGTACAGTTCCTCTGAGCCTTCGTAATTCAGCTTCGGAAGCGTATCATGTCCCCACCAGCCATCGTAATGTTCATTGTACGGCCAGCTGTCCACGTCCTGGAAATCGAAAAAGTCATGGTATGGACTGTCCTTGGAAATGTAAGCTCCAGGCTTGTATCCAGACTGTTTCTCATAAATCCGCTCGCGGTCCAGCCACTTATTGAAGGAACCGCAGTGATTGAACACACCATCCAGGATCACGCGCATCCCTCTGGCGTGAATCTTCTCAACCAGTGCCGCAAAATACTGGTTGCTCGCCTCCAGATTCTCCTTTGATGTTACCCGTGAAATATAGCGGGTTGCCTTTGTATTGTCATTGCTGTCCTTCTCCAGCAGCTCGCCACAATCCTCTTTGATTACTGCCAGATGCGGATCGATATGGTCATAGTCCTGACTGTCGTACTTGTGATTGGACGGAGAAACAAACAGCGGATTCAGGTACAGCACCTCCACCCCCAGATACTGCAGATAATCCAGCTTCTTCTCCACACCCTGCAGATCGCCGCCATAAAAACGGCATACATCCAGGCTCGCCGGAATGCTGTTCCAGTCCGTTACCTGCTCGCTGTGCTGACCGATATAGGCATACTCATCCGTCAGTACATCATTGTCCGGATTTCCATTGTAAAAACGGTCGGTATAAATCTGATAAATGACCGTGCCCTTCGCCCACTGAGGCGTATGAAAACCGGCAGTAATCTTAAACCGGTACGGATCACAGATCTGACCGTCCGCGCCCAGCTTGCTGTAATGACAGACCTCTTTTCCTCTGGTCACTTCAAAATAATAGCTGATCTGGTTTTTCACCATAGGAAACGAAACTTCATAATAATCGAAAAAGCCCCGCGTCTCCGTTTTTTTCATCTTCAGCTCACTTCGCTCTCCGATCATGTATACGCTGTCCGCATTATCTGCCTCTGTGCGGAAGCGCACAGTAACCGTTTCTCCTTTTTCGGGTTCCGCCGGAATCCGATAATCGCCTGTCTCATCGCTGAATAAGGCGGCTTTGTTTAACACCAAACTGCTGTTCATTCTGTAACCCATCCATTCTTTCCGCACAGCGTTCGGAATCCTCCGGTCCCGCCATACAAATCTTTTTCTCACCTATTTTCTTTCTATTTTATACTAGATACCTGAAATATACAAGTGAGATTAGCAGAAAAACGTGATAGACAACCCCAAATCGTGAGGGATAGCGTGATGG
>CAJMMH010000276.1 GCA_905214365.1 uncultured bacterium | reverse complement strand
CAGGTTCCCAGGCATATACCTTTATCTGGGGTATGGTTGGTGAAAACCAGGATTTCGACGATATGGACGGCGTTGATAATAAGGATCTGATGTAACATACCGGAAGCGGCATTGTGTCATCAGCAGACAGTCAGCTGCAAGGGGGCTTTCCGATGGAAAGTCCCCTTTTTTCACAGATTCACCATATTTCTTCGTTATAATGAGAAAAATTGAGGATAGCCGCGGACGCGGAGCGAGGAGGCTTTTATGGAAGGGGCAACAATTCTTGTAGTAGATGATGAGAGCAGAATGAGAAAGCTGGTCAGAGATTTCCTGATCAGGCAGCGGTATGATGTACTGGAGGCGGCGGACGGCGAAGAAGCGGTCGAGGTTTTTTTTAATCATAAGGATATCGCGCTGATTCTTCTGGATGTGATGATGCCGAAGATGGACGGATGGGAAGTGCTCCGAACAATCCGGGAGCATTCGAGCGTACCGATTATTATGCTGACAGCGAAAGGTGAGGAGCAGGACGAGCTGCGCGGCTTTGACCTCGGCGTTGATGAGTATATCAGCAAGCCGTTCAGCCCAAGAATTCTGGTCGCGCGTGTAGATGCTGTACTCAGGCGCAGCGGCCAGGCAAAGGAAAATACGCTGGAGTGCGAGGGTATTGAAATTAATAAGTCCGCGCATCAGGTAAAAATTGACGGAAAGCCGATTGAGTTAAGCTACAAGGAATTTGAGCTGCTGACGTATTTTGTTGAGAACCGCGGTCTTGCGCTTTCAAGAGAAAAGATCCTGAACAATGTCTGGAATTATGATTACTTCGGAGACGCAAGAACGATTGATACGCACGTAAAGAAGCTCCGCAGCAAGATGGGAGAAAAGGGCAATTATATCCGTACCATCTGGGGTATGGGTTATAAGTTTGAACCGACCGATCCGCAGGATGGAAGCAAGGCGCCAAACGGTGCGGAGCATGAGACGGATGGAATGGAACATCGCGGGTAACACATATGAAACATTCAATTCGTACGCGGCTGATTGCCGTATTTATTGGAATTCTTACGTTTACAATTGTACTTTGCTGGGCTCTGAATAATTTTTTCCTGCGGAGTTTTTATTTTCGTGATAAGCAGAAGACCATGCGGAACTATTATTACTCGGTTTCCAAGCTGATTGCTGAGGACCAGAAAACAGATCTGGAGATGATGCTTGGACGGATGCGTTATACCGACAATATTTCCTATATTCAGGTAAAGCCAGTCAGCTATGCGCTGGTTTCCGTCAGCCAGAACTTCACGTCCAAGGTGGAGCAGGAAGAGATGGTTCAGCGGCTGCTAGAAAATATTTCCGAGACATCGGAAAAAACGGCAAACCACATCAACATACTGGAAAGCAACAATCATTATGTGATTCAGGAAAAGATCTTTCCTGCATCCAGCACATCTTACCTGGAATGCTATGGGACCTGGTCGGACAACAGTATGTTTCTGATGTCAATTCCGCTTGGCTCGGTGGATGAGAGTGTTCGGATCGCAAACAGTTTTCTTCTGGTAACATGCCTGATTTCCATGGTGCTTGCGATTATTCTGGTTTCACTGATTACCAGAGGGATTATCCGGCCGATTTATCAGCTGGCGGATCTGTCCCAGCGGATGGCAAAGCTTGATTTTGACAGCCGGTACGATGGAGATCAGGAAAATGAGGTCGGAATCCTTGGCAGAAGCATGAATGAAATGGCCGATCGTCTGAAGACGGCGATTGAAGAACTGCAGAGCGCCAACGAACAGCTGAAGAAGGATATTGAGGAAAAGGTTCAGATTGATGAGGTCCGCAAGGAATTTTTATCCAATGTGTCTCATGAGCTGAAGACGCCGATTGCGCTGATCCAGGGCTATGCGGAGGGACTGCAGGATGTAGTGAACGATGATCCGGACAGCCGCAACTTCTACTGTGAGGTGATCATTGACGAGGCGGATAAGATGAACAACATGGTGAAAAAGCTGCTGACGCTGAACCACCTGGAGTTCGGACAGGACGCGCTGACGGTGGAAAGCTTTGATCTGGCAGAAATGCTGGATACGGTAATTTCTTCCAATGAACTGATCGGACAGAAGCAGGAAATTACCTTTGTGAAGGAGTATTCGCGCCCATGCACCGTGCTTGGTGATGAATTTAAGATCGAAGAGGTTTGTACGAATTATCTGAGCAATGCGATGAATCATGCGGACGGCGAGAAAAAGATCACCATTACAATTGCGGATAAAGGGGAATGTGTTCGGGTAACGGTTGCCAACACCGGCAGGCCGATTCCGGAAGAAGATCTGGAAAAAGTGTGGATCAAATTCTTTAAGGTTGACAAAGCGAGAACAAGAGAGTATGGTGGTAGTGGTATCGGTCTGTCGATTGTCAAGGCAATTATGGAGGCGCATAATCAGCCATATGGCGTGTATAATACGGATGATGGCGTTGCGTTCTGGTTCTGCCTGAAAAAGGATAACCGGATTCCGGCGGAGGATGAAAAGCCGGGAACGGAGATCTGTCGGGCAGACCGGCAGATGGAGCAGAAACGGCCGGAATGACCAGCTGCAGGCAGGGGTTGGCAATTCCGCAGGGAAGCGCCGGATATGCATATGGTCGGAAAGGGGAAGATATGAAAATTACAGTACTTGACGGATATACGCTGAATCCGGGGGATATCAGTTGGGATCCGCTTCGTGCACTCGGAGAGCTGACTGTTTATGAGCGGTCGAAGCAGGAAGAAGCGCTTGCCCGGATGCAGGATTCTGAAATTGTGATTACCAATAAAATCGTTATTACAAAAGATCTGATTGACGCCTGTCCGAAGCTTGCGTATCTGGGAGTGACGGCGACTGGCTACAATGTTATTGATGTAGAAGCGGCAAAGAAACGGGGAATCCCGGTCTGCAACGTACCGGGCTACAGCACGGAGGCGGTTGCGCAGATGACGTTTTCCCTGCTGCTGGAGCTGACGACGAAGGCAGCGCTCCACAGTGAGTCAGTACATAACGGCGACTGGTGCAGATGTACGGATTTCTGTTATTGGAAGGCTCCTGTAGTTGATCTGGCAGGGAAAACAATGGGACTGATCGGATTTGGCAGCATCGGGCAGAAGGTCGCGCAGATTGCGCAGGCGTTCGGCATGGATGTTCTGGTATATAACAGGACGATCCGTCCGCAGTTTGAATCGGATCATCTCCATTTTACGGATCTTGATACGCTGCTTGCCGGTTCCGATATTGTATCGCTGCATTGTCCGCTGTTTCCGGAGACAACGGAACTGATCTGTGCGGACACAATCGCGAAGATGAAGGATGGCGCGTACCTGATCAATACCGCGCGCGGAGGCTGTATCAACGAGACAGACGTGGCGGCGGCACTTCTGTCCGGAAAGCTTGCCGGAGCCGGAGTTGATGTTGTGTCAGAAGAGCCGATGCGGCGGGATAATCCGCTTCTGACTGCGCCGAATATCGTAATTACTCCCCATATTTCCTGGGCGTCTGTCGATTCAAGAAAACGGCTGCTGCAGCTGACGGCTGATAATGTTGCAGCATTTCAGAAGGGAAGCCCGGTCAACAATGTCTGGGCAAAGGAACGATGAGCGAAAATAATGAATTAGAGCTCGCCAGACAGATTTTGGCGGACGGCGAGATGTTTCTGGTCGGGATCGGGTCCGGACTGGAAAAAAAGAAAGAAAATGCCGATGAGATCGATGCGGTTTACGCAACGCTTTCGTCCTGGCTGAAGGGAAAGAACTATTTTGTAC
>CAJMMH010000275.1 GCA_905214365.1 uncultured bacterium | reverse complement strand
TTCATGTCAGCAAAAGCGAACTGTGCAGGTGTTTTGGACGGGTGATGCAGACGCCACCGATGGACTATCTGATTCAGTACAGGGTTTCAGAAGCAGCAAGGCTCCTGAGCAGTACTAAGGAGCCTGTAACGCAGATTGCTATGATGACCGGCTTTGACAGTGCGGGTCATATGGGGCGTTTTTTTCGGAGACAGATGGGCTGTTCTCCGCGCGAGTTCCGCCAGCAGAGAAGAAACAGCTTTGACCAAAACCAGTCGCTTCCAAGCCGCTTACCAGTCGCTTCCCATGCGGCTGACGGCGAGAAGTACACAGTCAATGCCGAGCAGGATCAGATAAATGCCGATCAGATAACTCAAAGAGAAGATTGCTGCAACCGGGCGGATCAGCATTAAAACGCCGAGACAAAGCCCAATAATATTGATAATCATAACAAAGTAATAGTGTCCTCTGGTAGTAAAAAGCCGGATCTGCGGCAGCTGGGACAGGCGCGAAATGCAGTGCGCGATAAACCACATCGGGAAAAAGATCGCCATTGCCCATTTCGCTGCTCCCGGATAAACAAGAAGCATCAATCCGGCCAGCACACTAAAAACGCCGCAGATCAGCATCAGTGTCGGCGCAAAGCCGGTATGTTTTTCTACTTTTACATAAAAGATGATATCGGCGATACCGACGCAGAGCGCGAGCAGGCCGTAGACAACAACCAGGCCGGACAGGATGCTTCCCGGACGGACGAAGGAAAAGATGCCGAGCGCAATCAGCAGGATTCCCTCTAGCAGTTCAATCCAGCCAAAACCGGAACGATTTATCATAAGTCTTCACCTCATTTTATTTCTCCGAAGCCGGAGTCTTTTGATTCAGAATAGCCATAAATTCTTCACCTGTAATGGTTTCCTTTTCATACAGGTAAGCAGACAGCTCATCGAGCTTCTGGCGATTGTCCTCCAGCAGCTTTCTTGCCTTCTGATGTTCACGCTTTACCAGAGCGGAAACCTCAAGGTCGATTTCCTTTTGGGTATCGGCAGAGCAGTTCAGGGAAGAATCGCCGCCAAGATACTGGTTGTTTACGGTTTCCATCGCGACCATATCGAAGGTTTCGCTCATACCGTATTGAGTAATCATTGCCCGCGCAACCTTGGTCGCCTGCTCAATATCGTTGGATGCGCCGGTTGTAATGGAGCCAAACACAACCTCTTCCGCTGCGCGGCCGCCGGTCAGTGTAGCGATCCGGTTTTCCAGTTCCTCTTTGGTCATCAGATATTTATCACCCTGTTCCACCTGCATCGTATAACCGAGCGCGCCGGAGGTACGGGGAATAATTGTGATTTTCTGAACCGGAGCGGAGTGGGACTGCAGTGCGGCAACTAATGCGTGGCCGATTTCGTGATAAGCGACAATGTGCCGCTCCTCATCAGAAAGGACTGCGTTCTTTTTCTGGTATCCGGCGATAACAACTTCAACGCTTTCTTCCAGATCAGCTTCCGTAACAACCGTTCTGCCGCTGCGGACCGCACGAAGCGCCGCCTCATTGACAATGTTGGCAAGCTCTGCGCCGGACGCGCCGGACGCCATGCGGGCGATTGTATGGAAATCCACATCCTCCGCAGGTTTGATCTTCTTTGCGTGTACCTTCAGGATTGCCTCGCGGCCCTGCAGATCCGGAAGCTCTACCGGAACGCGGCGGTCAAAACGGCCCGGACGCGTCAGCGCGGGATCAAGGGATTCCGGACGGTTGGTTGCAGCAAGGATAATAACGCCGTTGCTTCCGTCAAAACCATCCATTTCTGTCAGCAGCTGGTTCAGCGTCTGTTCACGCTCGTCGTTTCCGCCAATCTGGCCGTCACGCTTTTTGCCGATGGCATCAATCTCATCAATGAAAACGATACAGGGAGCTTTTTCCTTTGCCTGCTTGAACAGATCGCGGACTTTCGAAGCACCCATGCCGACAAACATCTCGACAAATTCAGAACCGGACATTGAAAAAAACGGAACATTGGCTTCTCCGGCAACTGCTTTCGCTAACATCGTTTTACCGGTTCCTGGAGGGCCGACAAGCAGCACACCCTTCGGCATGGAAGCGCCGGCTTCGGTATATTTCTGCGGATTATGAAGGTAGTCAACGATTTCTGCCAGGTTCTCTTTTGCTTCATCTTCACCTGCGACATCGCTGAAGTGAATGCCTTCCGTAGACTGGACATAAATTCTTGCATTGCTCTTGCCCATGCCCATAAACATGGAGTTCTTTCCGCCTGCCTGCTCGACCAGCTTCCGGTTCAGATAGGAGCCGAGAAGCACGAAAATGACAATCGGCAAAATAAATGTCAGAAGAAAACTCAGAATCGGGGACATTGTCTGGTCAATATCTTTGGAAAAGATAGCACCGGACTCATACAGACGCTCTGTCAGGTTCGGATCATCCATGACGCCGGTTTTGTAAACCTTAGTATCCTCTTTATCGGTAAACAGAATTTGCGAGTCTTCAATTTCGACCCGTCCGATCTTCTTGTCTTCTGTCATATTCATAAACGTTCCATAGTCAACTTCTGTCACCTGCTGGGACAAAAGCAGAGGGGAGACAATCACGTTGAATATAACCAGAACCGCCAGAACAATCAGATAATAATAAATCAGCGGCTTCTTTGGTGATTTTACTTCCTTCATAAACAGCGTTCCTCCTTGTGTAAATTTGCGCCTGCAGCGGATTCTTGAGAATCAGACAGGCTGCGAAGTGGATTGTAACGCTTCGCAGCGGCACGGCGCATTGACTTTTATGCAGTTATTATAGGCGGGGGCGAAAAAAGAAACAATAGGCATTTTGGATGCTTTGTCCTGACAAAAAAGCCAAAGTGTAAAAAAGTGTTACACTTTGGCTTTTTTGGTCAATGGATCATCGGAAGAATAATCGGGAAGAGAAAGAAGCGGAGCCGGATTGTTCGGAAATGAAAGTTTCAGCTGTCCGGAAAGAATCAGCGTCAGGTTGTGGATCAGTTCATCCATCTGTCGGGTATCGGACAGCTTCCAGTTATGCAGCAGACCGAGAATTGCAAGACTGTGGTAGCGCAGCAGGAGCTTTTGCTGGGTGTAGCTTCCGGCGCACGATATGGAAAATTCTTCAGAAGCCAGTTCCAGGAAATGGAATAACTGCTCATACATCAGCTGCTCAATTTCTTCCCGGTAGCCGGAGCGGAGTCCCTGTTCGGTGACTGACTTGATATTCAGGGCAACGACAAAAAAATAGCGGAGTCCGCTTTCCATATCCTTTTGCGCCAGACAGGAACGGATGGTCTGTTCAGTGCCGCGGGAAAGCGTCCACCGGAGCAGATCAGGAATATCCTCAAAATGATAGTAAAAGGTCTGTCTGGTAATCCGGCATTTTTCCACGATATCCTTCACGGTCAGCTTTTTGGACGGATGCTCCGTCAGAAGGGTAATTGCGGAGCGGGCAATCAGCGCTTCGATATCAACCGGCATAGCGGCTCCTTTCCCGGATCCCGGCTGCAGTCCGCAGAAGCATCCGAATTTGACGAGATATATCTTTGATACTACTCATGTTTTACTGGTTATTACAAGTATACGGGGAAAGACGGTGGTTGACAAGCAGAAAAACGAGAAAAAATGCAGAGAAAGCTATTGCGGCAAACAAAAGTTCTGCTGTATACTGAAGAAACTAGTAGAATTACCGGATCCGGGGAGAAGCATTGCGGACTGGTAAAAACGTTACAGTTCACGGTAGGAATTTTCTGAACTGAAAATTCCGTAAGATAACGTAG
>CAJMMH010000274.1 GCA_905214365.1 uncultured bacterium | reverse complement strand
GTATACAGTCTGTCGCGCGAAGCGGTTCCTTTTTCAGTTTTCAATCGGTATTTCTGCCCAGAAACGAACTTGCCCCAGAGAAATACCGGCTGATTTATTTTCTTATTTTTATTTACTTGAAGTACTCAACACCGGACTCAAAGAGCTTGAGATCCTGCTCTCCGTAGATATTGATGGCTACTGAATGGCCGCGGCGCTCTGCGTGAGCCATCTTTCCGAGTACCCGTCCATCCGGGCTGGTGATACCTTCAATTGCGCCGTAAGAGCCGTTGATATTCCACTCTTCATCGACTGCAGGATTGCCATCTGCGTCTACATACTGCGTTGCGATCTGTCCGTTTGCCGCCAGACGGTCAATCCACTCCTGGCTTGCGACAAAACGTCCTTCTCCGTGGGATGCCGGATTGCAGTATACATCACCGAGATGAGCCTTCTGGAGCCACGGGGACTTATTGCTCATCACTTTGATATACGCCATCTTAGAGATGTGGCGGCCGATCGTGTTGGTTGTCAGTGTCGGAGAATCCGGCAGCTGAGCCGGAATGATCTCTCCGTACGGAACCAACCCAAGCTTGATGATCGTCTGAAAGCCGTTGCAGATACCAAGCACCAGACCGTCTCTCTTGTTGAGCAGATCCATGACCGCTTCCTTCAGCTTCTCATTGCGGAACGCTGTCGCGAAGAATTTTGCGGAACCATCCGGCTCATCTCCTGCGGAAAATCCGCCTGGGAACATAATAATCTGAGATTCCTTGATTGCCTTCGTAAATACTTCAACCGAATCGCGGATATCCTCTGCTGTCATGTTGCGGACAACCTTTACAATCGGATCCGCGCCCGCGCGCTCAAACGCCTTTGCACTGTCGTACTCGCAGTTGGTTCCAGGGAATACCGGAATAAATACCTTCGGTCTCGCTACCTTATTGCGGCATACATAAACATCTCCTGCCTGATACAGAGACGGCTGCGGCTGTGGTGTCTTCTGTCCGGATACAGACGGGAATACCTTTTCAAGCGTGGACTCCCAGGCATGGAGCGCTTCCTCCATTGTCACAGTCTCATCCTCATAAGTAAACGACGGCTCTGCTGTCACCTCTCCGATTACCGTGCACGGAACCTTCAGCTGATCCAGATCCTCCGGCGTTACTTCCGCAATCATGTTTCCATAACCCGGTGCAAACAGCTCTTCCTTCTTTATCGCATCTGTCAGCGCAGCGCCGAGATGATTTCCAAACGCCATCTTGCTGACTGCCTCGGCAATACCGCTTCCGCAGACTGCGTATGCCGACAGAATCTGCCCCTTCTTTACTGCCTCGTGGAACGCAGCGTACAGCTCTCTTACCTGATGGTAATCCGGCAGATCATACGCATCCTTTGCCATCCGGAACAGCACCAGCTTATTTCCTGCCTTCTTCAGTTCCGGCGTTACCACGTTCTTATCGGAAGCAACATCAACTGCAAACGATACCAGTGTCGGCGGAACACTGATCTTATCAAAGGTTCCGGACATGGAATCCTTTCCGCCGATGGATGGAAGATCAAAGCCAAGCTGCGCCGCGTACGCGCCCAGAAGCGCGGAGAACGGCTGGCCCCAGCTGCGAGGATCAGAAGTCATACGCTTGAAATACTCCTGATAGGTCATACGGATCTTGGAATAATCTCCGCCTGCCGCAACAATCTTGGCAATGGACTCAACAACCGCATATACCGCACCGTGATACGGACTCCAGGAGGACAGATACGGATCAAAGCCATAGCTCATCATCGTAACCGCATCGGTTGTTCCCTTCGCAACCGGAATCTTTGCAACCATTGTCTGGATCTCAGTCAGCTGATACTTTCCGCCGTACGGCATCACAACGGAGCCCGCGCCGATGGAACTGTCAAACATCTCCACCAGACCCTTCTGTGAGCAGACATTGAGATCCGCCAGCATCTTCAGCCAGGTTTCCTTCACATCTCCGACCGGCTTCTTCGCGAAGAAGCTGTCTTCCTTCTTCGGCATCTCAACCTCAACATCGGTCTCCTGATGCGCGCCGTTGGTATCGAGGAACGCGCGGCTGATATTAACGATATCCTTTCCTCTCCAGCGAAGGACAAGACGCGGAGACTCCGTTACTGTTGCGACAACGGTTGCTTCCAGATTCTCTTCCGCTGCGTACTTCAGGAACTCATCGACATCCTTCGAATCAACGACAACCGCCATACGCTCCTGGGACTCAGAAATTGCAATCTCCGTGCCGTCCAGACCCGCATACTTCTTCGGCACGCGGTCCAGATCAACCACCAGGCCGTCTGCCAGCTCGCCGATTGCAACAGAAACACCGCCTGCGCCGAAGTCATTGCACTTCTTAATCAGATGACTGACCTCTTCTCTGCGGAACAGGCGCTGCAGCTTACGCTCAGTCGGTGCATTTCCCTTCTGAACTTCCGCGCCGCAGGTCTTGATGGAAGACGCGGTATGTGCCTTGGAAGAACCGGTTGCGCCGCCGCAGCCGTCACGGCCGGTACGGCCGCCAAGCAGAATGATAATATCTCCCGGATCAGAATTTTTCCGGACAACCGCGCGTCTCGGAGCCGCACCCATAACCGCACCAATCTCCATACGCTTCGCAACATAGTCCGGATGATAAATCTCCTTGACATAACCGGTTGCCAGACCAATCTGGTTTCCGTAAGAGCTGTAGCCTGCTGCTGCCGTGCGTACCAGCTTCTTCTGCGGAAGCTTGCCCGGAAGCGTCTCAGACAGCGGTCTGGTCGGATCTGCCGCGCCAGTCACGCGCATTGCCTGATATACATAAGTACGGCCGGACAGCGGATCGCGGATTGCGCCTCCAAGACAGGTTGCCGCGCCTCCGAACGGCTCAATCTCTGTCGGATGGTTATGCGTTTCATTTTTAAAGTTGACCAGCCACTCTTCTGTCTTGCCGTCCACCTCAATCGGAACCACGATAGAGCAGGCATTAATCTCGTCCGACTCTTCCTGGTCCGCAAGCTTTCCTTCCTTTTTCAGGCGACGCATCGCCATCAGGGCAAGATCCATCAGGCAGACAAACTTATCAGAACGGCCGTTAAAAATATCGTTATGAGTCTTTACATAATCTTCATAGGTCTTTTCCAGAACCGGACGATAATATCCCTCGTCAAAGGATACGTGCTTTAGCTCGGTCTGGAACGTTGTATGACGGCAGTGATCAGACCAATAGGTATCCAGTACACGGATCTCCGTCATGGAAGGATCTCTCTTCTCTTCATTTGTGAAATAATTCTGAATATGAAGGAAATCCTTGAACGTCATCGCCAGATTGAGCGACGCGTACAGCTTTTTCAGTTCATCCTCCGGCATCATACAGAATCCAGTCATAATTTTAACATCATCTGGCTCTGCAAATGCAGTATTTAACGTCTCTGGGATCTCATTGGAAGCTTCTCTCGAATCAACCGGGTTGATGCAGTGATGCTTCAGTCTGGTGATTTCTTCCGGAGTCAGCGTTCCGGAAACAACATAGGTGGTTGCCGAGCGGATAATCGGATTTTCATTTTCATTCAGCAGTCTGACGCACTGCTCCGCGGAATCCGCTCTCTGGTCAAATTGTCCTGGAAGATACTCAACGGAAAAGACAATATCCTCCGCCGCATGAGGGAAATCTGTTTCATACAGATCGTCAACCGGCGGCTCGGAAAAAATTGTTCCCTTTCCCTTCTCATAGGTTTCCTCCGACAGGTTCTCAATATCGTAACGGATCAGAACCCGCACCGACTTTGCCCCGTGGATTCCC
>CAJMMH010000273.1 GCA_905214365.1 uncultured bacterium | reverse complement strand
ACGAGGCTTAAAAAGGCGCTGGGTCAGCTTGCGCCCAAGAACACCGTGCTTTCTCAGCTTCTCGGAAAAGTGCTGCTGCACAACATTTCCTCCGGAATCCAGGACGCGGGAGATTTGCCTGACGAGAAAAAGGCGGCGGAACTGCGGACATTTCTACATAATACTCTTGACCTGAATCTGGGTGAAAGCGCAGAGGAAATCATGCGTAATGCAAAACGCGGTATTCTGTTCTGCGAAGAAGCCGCCCTTTCCGAAACGGACTGCGGCACATTCTGGACAGAGCTGTCTGCCACGCGCCCCGTGGAAGACTACTATAACCACGTTGATCCGGATGGATTGTTCGAACTGTTCTCCGAATTATCCTCTGCCTATGCCTACTTCGGCGGGAAAAAGGATGAGGAGATGGGGCAGGCGCAGGACTATCAAAATGCGCTGGAAGAAGCCTATCACACCCATTGGCAGAACAAGGTGCTGCTGCACCCAGACGTGGAGCGCGCAAAACGCCTCTTGGCGCAGGGCAAGTTTCCGGATTACGAGGATATTTGCCGCGAGATTTTGTTGGTTGAATATCCGGAGGAAGTTTCGCATGAGACTGCCGAGGATTTCGATGAGCTGTCGTGGGAACGTGTTCTGGATGATGTGTTTGCAGACGACCCGGAAAAAGGGATGGAGATGTGGCGGCGGCTTCTGGACATCGCAGAACCGTCTCTGAAAACCAATGCCAAAACAGCCGAGAAACTGCTCCCGGACTGGGATTGGCTGGATTCTCCAACTGACGATCAGGCGCTTCCGCTTTTGGTCGCGTTGGATGACGAGCGGTTTGTATCACAGCTTTTTAAGAGCGCGTTCCTCGACAGATTGCAGTTCAGTGTTCTGGAGATCTGTCGGGATTGTGGGGAGGAAACACTAGCGCGGCATTGTATGGATCTTGCACTGAAAAATCCCTGTCTGGAGGAGCAGTGGAGGAAGCGGTATACACAGGTCCTTGCGGCTGCACCTTCTTCAAAACGCACAAAGCCACCTGCCCGTGCACTTGCAAGACCGCCCTTCAGTACACTGGCAAAGCCGGCTGGCGAAAGCTATTATCAGTTCTGCAATGTGCAGTTCAAGGAGGATGGAGCGACATATGCCTATCTGACCGGAGGAATTTCGCTGAAAGCAGGCGATTTTGTAGTCGTTCCGATCGGCGATCATCAAGCAGAAAAGCTTGCTCGGGTGACAGAGGTGTTCGTTTGCAGCACACAGAATGCGCCATATCCGCCGGAGAAGGCGAAATTTGTGCTCCGCAAGTCTGAACGGACAGCCTTTCCGGAACGCACAAAGCCGCAGCATCCTGCTCCAAAGCAGGCAGCCGCGCCAGCACCGACTGAATTGAAGCGCGCAGTTCCGCCTGTGCAGTCCGCACCGACCGCAAATCCGCAGAAGTCTGCGCCGACTGTACAATCGGCAATCACACCGCCGATCGTCAGCCAGACGCCGACGGAGCCAGAAATAACCGAAAAGAAATCTACGCTGTCAAAGAAGCCGTTTCCGCTGGGGAAGATCATTGCGGCTGTTCTGGCAGTAGCCGTGATTGCTGGTATCTCTGTTTCCGTCTCAAGCCGCAACAAGCAGAGAACAGCAGCTTATGATGCAGCCCTGCAAGAGCTGTCAAACGGCAATTACACTTCTGCCGAGCAGGACTTCTCGGAGCTTTCCGGGTATCGGGATGCGGCATCGCTGTCTGTCTACTGCAAATATGCCGGTATGTACAAAGACAGGACCGACTACGCAGGCGGGCAGGATGAATTGGCGAACATCACACTGCAATATGACACGGGCTGGCAGCAGGATGTTGACGCACTGGAGACCCGCGTCAAGGGGTATAAAGCAGAGAAAGACGCCGCCGAGGAAGCCGAGCGTCAACGAATCGCTGCGGAGAATGCCGCGAAGCGGGAGCAAAGTCTGAAAGATCAGTATTCCGGAAAACTGCCCGTGGATGGTATGCCCGTGAGCTGCTTAAAGTACACATCACTTGGATCACCCACCAAAACCGAAAAGTGTCAGTTCTATGACAGCATGGATGTCCATAGACGATACAAAATCCTGCATTGGTATAACAGTGAGGGACAGACCGTAGCATACTGTCATTCTCATCAGCCAAAGGGTGAGTATAGAGAAGTCATTTATGCCTTCACTTATTATGAGACGCCCATCGGACGGCCCAACTCTGCTCCCGCTTGGACACCACCGAGTACATCGGGCGGTAACAATTCCGGAAGCGTCCGGGATGACTACGACAATCCAGAAGACCTCTGGGAAGATAACCCGGACTGGTATGAGGACGAGGACGAAGCGTGGGATGAGTGGGAGAATGGTTAGGAGGTTATTTTATGGATCTGCAACGAGCAAAAGAACTGTTATCCGGCTTGGCAGACGGCGTTGATCCGCTGACGGGCGAGGTTCTGCCGGAAGATCATGTGTGCAACAAAGCAGAAATCATTCGGGCGTTTCACTGTGTTCTGAAATCGCTTCCGGGAAAATCGTCGAAGCCGCAGCCCGAAAATGCGGGCAAACCTTGGAATGATGCAGATGATGCAGTCCTCTGTCAGATGTTCGATGCCGGAGGAAGCAAAAAGGAAATGTGCGCTTACTTTAAACGCTCGGAGGGCAGCTTAGCCGCGCGTCTGGTGCGGTTGGGAAAAATCTCTGACCGGGCAGAATTCAGAATGAAATAAGGGGTAAATGCCATGGCGATTCTAAATTTTTCGGATGTTTTGATGAAAGTGGGACTTGACCCGAAGAATGTCAAGCTGATTCGTCATGCGTTGTCCGACGAACGATTCAGGGAATGCTATGAAGCTGGTATGGCATATGAATATACACAGCACCAGAAAAAAGAATTCAGCAAAGGTTATTCCTACTGGATCACGTTTATCAGCGATGGCGGTACATATGCGAGACTACATTCCTGCTATCGCGTCAATGGCTCTGTGCCTGATTCGCCGGATGTATGCCCAGTTGGATTGCCTGCGTGTGAGGCAAAAGAGTATCGTGGCGAGATGGCATTTTATGATTTGGAATATGTGGACTTGCTGAAGGAATACGAGGGAAAGCTGGTCATTGACTGGGGAAAATCGACCCGGATGTGGCATCAGAAGGCTGTGACAGATAAACCCATCGTAGAGATTGCGTCAAAGAATCAGAAACCTTTTGTCGGCTTTGAAAGCCTCATCCTATCCTTTGACGAGTTAAAAGAAGTAATTGAAAACGATACGGATTATAAGTTGTGGCAAACCGCTATGTCCTCTGTCAATGCAGTTTATTTGATCGTAGATATCAAAACCGGTGACAGATATGTTGGTTCGACGTATGGCTACGATGGCTTATTGGGACGCTGGTCTGTCTATGCTGTCACTGGTGGTCACGGAAATAATAAGGGAATGATTGAGCATTTCAACGCCCAAAAGCATAGCTGTCATGATCTGCAGTTCTCGGTGCTGCAGGTTTTGTCGAAAGCCATGTCTAAGGAACAGATCATTGATGCAGAAACACTTTGGAAGAAAAAACTGCTAACCTATGAACCGTTTGGGATGAATAAGAGTTAAAAATATGGAGCAAACGCACAGTGCAATTCCTGCTCCGCTATAGACAAAGAATACGCGGTCGGTAAATTTGCCGGCCGCGTAATTTTATATTTTCGAGTCGCGAAGCCACTGCTGGAAATCCTCCAGCGTGATGATCTCGCGGTCACACTTCTTCTTTTCTTCTCTGGCCTGCTCGCTCCACGCATAAAACTGCTCGTCGGTGA